>SFFP01000250.1 GCA_004556875.1 Ruminococcus flavefaciens | reverse complement strand
TCATACGGTATCTTATAGTATCCTACAGCACCGCTGCTTTTCTTGAGGTCAGACATCATTTCGGACATATCCACATCCTGATGTGAAGCATATTCATATCCGCTCAGATAATAGTTGCCAAGCTCAAGATAAGGCACACGGAAAAAGTAATTTCCGGAATTGTCCTTTTCAACATGGAACGAACGTGTGACAGTTTTCTGCGGTTCGCCCTCAAATGTGCTCTTTACATTTATTTTCCAGTTTACCGCAGTAACAATAAACTGCGCATTATTACTGTATCTGAACTTTTCTTTTTCGAGTAATTTGCTCAATTGGAATGTATCACCGTCAAGCTCATAATTCTGCGCAGTATCACCGTCAGAAATAACTACAGCCTGTTTGCCGTATAGCTTTATGCTTATGTCGTTGATGTCCTTCCATTTGAATTCTCTGTCATGAGTTATCTCATTGCCTCTGTAGACCTGATAATACGCACCTAAGGTGAGGCTGAACATTCTTGGGGATATGATATAGCTTGATCCCTCACATGATATTCTGTAATCCTCACCGCCGTTGCTTGTATACGAGAAGTTGAGCGGCTGAGCCACTTTTACGTTCTTAGCCTCACCGCTTCCCACAAGGGTATATTCATCGTCAGGAGTCAAGATTATCTCACTTCCGGACTTGCAATATCCGTTCTCAGGTATGCCTGTAACAGAAATGTGCTCTATATTATCCGGCAGAGTTACCTTATAGTATGTATCGTAAACGAGCTTTCTGTCTGCGGCAGAAACCCTTGTGTATTTAGTGCCGCCGTCATAGATATCATCAGAAACGACAGGTGTTCCCGAAGCTACAGATACAGTTCCGCCGTTTG
Organism: Ruminococcus flavefaciens; assembly: GCA_004556875.1. Taxonomy (GTDB): domain Bacteria; phylum Bacillota; class Clostridia; order Oscillospirales; family Ruminococcaceae; genus Ruminococcus; species Ruminococcus flavefaciens_S. Next base: position 2,206 of record SFFP01000250.1, on the reverse strand, counting down.
GGGTAATATTACTGTATTCATATGTATTTCCGTTAAATATTACAGACACCAGATGCAGGAAATCCTCCTGTGTGATTCCGCCGTTTACAACTATAGTATATTCTGTTTTTGTCTGCTGGGTAGTAGTAGTGGTGGTAACTGTTGTTTCATTGGAAGTAGTAGTTGTTGTTACAGCTGTAGTAGTTTCAAGAGGTATTTCGGGCACATCTTCCTCTGCATCCCCATCTGCACCCTCATTGTTTTCCTCATCATTCTCATCGGCATCGTATGTATTTGAATTCACGTTTTTCGGAATTGACGAAGCTGCCGAAGCAGTAATATTGCCGAATGAATTAGCAACAAATACAAGAGCCGCCGCAAAAGCTATTTTCTTTTTAAAATCAAAGATATTGTTATTCACTTTGATCTTCCTCCCTTTTTTAAAACAAAAGCGACCGCTGCTCCTGCGGCTATAAGTGAAGCTGCAAGTATAGGAGCAAGCATATTCCTGTTTTTCCCTTTTTTCATATCCTCTGTCCCGTCACTCTTGACTGTTGTCAAAGTGACAGCGTCTGTTGAGACTGTTTTTTCTGTCTCCGTCGTTATGCTTGTATCTGTTGACGACACCGTAACGGCAGTTGTCGTAACAGCAGTTGTTGATGAAGTCGCTGCTGCCTTATCAGCAGCCGCTGTAGTTACAGCCGCAGCCTTTTCCTCTTCATTATGCTGCTCACTGTTATCATCTGACGGCTGAACATCATTACTGCTGTTATTCTCCTGCTGACTGCCGTCTGACTGCGGCACAGACCTGTCTGCCGCCGAATCGGAAACAGTTATGCATCCGCCTGCAAGCTCAGAAAAGCACTCTCTTCCGAACATTGCTTCATTGCTGTTGTAAGTGAATATCATAGTTTCAAAGTCGCCTGCGCTGTCCATCATGGATATACCATAATCTCCTGCGGGAGTGCCCTCGGGAATGATAACTCTCAGATATCCAAGCTCACCGTCCGATGCGAACCTGCTCCTGCCTGCGGCTTCAAAGCAGGCAGAAATGGTATTTCCCGAGTCTGAACATTTATAGATATTTACGCCTGCAAGCTTTCCCGAATTTGTTCCTGCCTCATAGTCGCCTGAGAACCTCAGTCTTTCATCAAGCTCAAATATCACATTCAGCGAAACAAATCCGCAGTTATTGTTGATATACACAGGCACTTCCACCAGTGTATCTCCGTTTAGCTGTGACCTGTCGATCTCATAGTTTCCCACGCTGACCGAAATGTCAGACGGAGCTTCATAATCAGCATATGCCGTACAGCAGCAAATACAGGCAGACATCACCGCAAAAGCAGCGGCACTGCCTGAGACAGAATTGAATAGCTTCATTTAGTTCTCCTGTGACCGTCAATAACGTCGGGATCGGCGTTAATGACGATAATATTCCTTATTATCCTGAAATCCTTTTTCTTTTCATCATTATTGCTTATAACGATAGTATCACTGATATTTTCCTGCTTTTTCTTAGCGACGACAACGGTTATCTGTCCGCTGTCTATCTCCTCCTCTGTGGGGATATCGCTTACGATATCTATATCACGGCTGCGAATGTTCATTGCCGCAGAATGAACATTTTCCGCAGGTCCGGCAGGATTTTTCCTTGATCTTATCTCTGATACGGTATTGGATATGACCTTGTATCTTGCCGCTATCATAAAAGCTGTCAGCATGAGCACGATACCTATACCGAGAAAGATCTCAGAGATTATCTGCCATTGAAATGATGTCATTCTGCACCTCCGATCATTCCGAACCGTCAATGCTCTCGATGATCCTGTCATAGAAACTGAGGATATACTCCTTAGCTTCAGCGGCTGAGTCATCGGCGGCATTGAGTTTTTCGGTCTTATTTTTGATATCTTCAAGAAAAGCCTTCTGCTCACTGTAGGTTATACCTGTCTTTGCAAAATCGCTCATATTGGAATTCTCCAGATTTATAAGCGTCTTGTAGGTCTCGAGTATGATTATCTCAGAGCCTGCATTGGTTTCCTCAACGAGCTTGTTGAGTTCATTCATGCTCTTCCACAGGTCTTCCGAGTAATTTTTTTTGAGCAGTTCGTTTTCTTTCTTCTGTGTCTGTGAATAGAAATCGCCTATAGTGCAGTAAACCTGCGCTATTTCGTACTTATCGGGGTCGCGGCGTTTGAAGTTAGAGGTCTGAGCCTCATTGAAC
>SFFP01000014.1 GCA_004556875.1 Ruminococcus flavefaciens | reverse complement strand
TCTCTATGTCGAACTGGTCACCAAGTACGGAAGCTGCCTTTTTTGCAAGCTGTACAAGAAGGTTTATTCCCAGCGACATATTGAATGTAAAGAATACAGGTATCTGCTGTGCAGCCGCCTTTATCTTTGCTATCTGCTCATCACTGTAGCCTGTTGCACCGATGACCAGCGGTGTACCTGTTGAGAAGCAATACTCAAGAAGTCCGTCCAGTGAAGCAGGGTTTGAAAAGTCGATTATAACATCGGGCTTGACAGGAAGCTGTGCAGGTGTCTCAACTATCGGGAAATCTGCATATTCCTTGGTATAGATATCAATACCTGCAACTATCTTGCAGTCCTCGCGCTCGGAAGCACAGTTATAGATAGTTTTGCCCATTTTGCCGTTAGCACCGCAAATAGCAATATTAGTCATTTTTACCGTCCCTTTCCTTTTAATTGAGAATTGCGAGTGAAGCGAACACCTTCATTCTCAATTTTATTACGCATTACTTAATAAGTCCGTGCTTTGCAAGTGTAGCCTTGAGCTTAGCAGTGTGCTCATCTGTCATCTCACAAAGAGGCAGACGGCATGGACCTGCATTCCAGCCTACCATGTTCATAGCAGCCTTTACAGGTATAGGATTTACCTCGATGAACAGGTCGTTCATGATGTCAAGATACTCTATCTGGAGCTTTGTTGCCTCTGCAAAATTATTATCGAGACAAAGCTGTACCATATCGTGCATCTGCTTTGGTATAACGTGAGATGCTACTGAGATAACACCCTTTCCGCCGAGTGACATGATAGGAACTACCATATCATCGTTGCCGCTGTATACGTCTATGTCATCGCCGCAGGCTGCAATAAGCTTTGCAGCATAGCTGATGTTGCCGCTTGCTTCCTTGATAGCAGCGATATTCTTGTGCTTTGAAAGCTCCTTTACAGTTGCAACATCAAAGCCGCAGCCTGTTCTGCTTGGAACATTGTATAGGATTATCGGAATGTTTACAGCGTCTGCAATTGCTGTGAAATGAGCGACAAGACCCTTCTGTGTTGCCTTATTATAATAAGGAGTAACGTGGAGAAGAGCATCTGCGCCTGCTGCTTCTGCTTCCTTTGAAAGCTCAACTGCATAGCGTGTATCGTTGCTGCCTGCACCTGCGATAACAGGAACTCTGCCTGCTACGTGCTTTACAGCGAACTTGATGCAGTCACGGTGCTCATCGTCTGTCATAGTTGCAGATTCGCCTGTAGTACCGCAGATAACTATAGCATCTGTGCCGTTGTTTATCTGGTCGTCGATAATTCTTCCCAGCTCGTCATAGTTTATAGAACCGTCAGCATTCATTGGTGTGATGATAGCAATTGCTGCACCGGTAAAAATAGTGTTCTTCATAGCTTTTTCCCTTCGTAATAATTAAAATGCAGGGAACGCCGTGCAACTGCCTATAGTACAGGAATACGTCCGAAGTCCAAGGATACGTGCAGCTGTAAGCGTCGGCGTTCTCTATTCAGTTTCGTTCATATAATTCGGGATACCATTTGCGCCGTAAGCGATATCATACTTTCAATTCTGATGAAAGTGAGCGAGTTTACGAGCGGCAACGTGGATGCCGGCGGGAGCTCCCCGCTTAATCAAAATAGCCCTTTGCTGCGAGGAGCTCAGCGAGGAGTACGCCGCCGCCTGCTGCACCTCTGAGTGTATTATGTGAAAGGCATACGAACTTGTAATCGTACTGTGTATCCTCTCTGAGACGGCCTGTAGAAACAGCCATACCGCCTTCGATATTTCTGTCAAGCTTAGCCTGCGGACGATCGTCCTCCTCAAAGTAGTGGATGAACTGCTTTGGTGCGCTTGGAAGCTCAAGCTCCTGAGGAACGCCCTTGAAGTCCTTCCAGAGCTGAAGTATCTCTTCCTTTGAAGGCTTGTTCTCGAATGTTACAAATACAGCAGCTGTGTGTCCGTCTGATACAGGAACACGGAGACACTGTGTTGTGATGTTAGGAGCTGTTGCCTTTACGATCTCGTTGCCCTTGATCTCGCCCCATACCTTGAGCGGCTCCTGCTCTGACTTCTCTTCCTCACCGCCGATGAACGGGATAAGGTTATCTACCATTTCCGGCCATGTCTCGAAATTCTTGCCTGCACCTGAAATTGCCTGATAAGTACAAGCCAGTACGTTCTTGAGGCCGAACTTTCTCAGTGGGTGAAGTGCGGGAACATAGCTCTGGATAGAGCAGTTTGACTTAACTGCGATAAAGCCCCTCTTTGTACCGAGACGCTCTCTCTGAGCCTTGATGATCTCGATGTGCTCAGGATTGATCTCAGGCACTACCATTGGAACATCAGGTGTAAATCTGTGTGCGGAGTTGTTGGAAACGATAGGGCACTCAGCCTTTGCATAAGCCTCTTCAAGAGCCTTGATCTCGTCCTTCTTCATATCAACTGCGCAGAAGCAGAAATCTACCATGCCTGCGATCTTTTCAATATCAGATGTAGCGTCCATGAGGATCATGTCCTTCATTGCTGCAGGCATAGGAACTGCCATCTTCCAGCGGCTGCCTGCTGCCTGCTCATATGTCTGACCTGCGCTTCTTGGTGAAGCTGCAAGCACCTTTACATTGAACCACGGATGGTTTTCGAGCAGAGTTGCAAATCTCTGTCCTACCATGCCCGTTGCGCCTATAATACCTACGTTATACTGTTTCATATTAGCCTCTCCTTAAAAAAATTTTCCATAAAATAACAAAAACCGGTTGCAAACCGGCTCATCATGCGTTATAATAGAAATGTTGACATATCATATACGAATATGCCGATAGCTCTCCATCAAAGCATGATGACAGCTGCAGACCTGTTAAGTGTGCAGCCAGAGCTGAGTTTACCAAAAACAGCTCTTCGGCGGCATTGCCTTTCGCTGAACACCATCGGACGGGTCGTCCCGTGTACAGGTACTTTTCGCAGCCGCGCCTCTACCTTGTAACTATAATAGCACTTTACCGCCCCATTGTCAACAGTTTTCGCAAATTTTACAAAAATTATTTGAAAGGACTGTCCTTATGAGTAGCCTCACCGATATAGAAGCGGCTCTTCTTGAAATGAAAAATCAGAAGTATGCTGTATTTATGCAAAAACTCGTTCCCACTCACAGCACTGACCACTTCATCGGCGTGAAAACTCCCGAGCTGAAAAAGCTTGCAAAAGAGGTGCGCAAAAGAAGCGATACCGATGGGTTTCTTGCTTCACTTCCACACAGATTTTTTGAAGAGGACCAGCTCCATTCGTTCATCATCTCAGAGGAAAAGGACTTTCAGCGCTGTATAGCTCTGCTGGAAGAATTCCTTCCCTATGTTGACAACTGGGCGACCTGTGACCAGCTTTGTCCGAAAATATTCGCAAAGCACCGCAGTGAACTTATTTCTCTTGCAGATAAATGGCTCTGCTCTGACCACACCTATACATTAAGATTTGCAATAGGCGTACTTATGAAACATTTTCTCGGCGAAAACTTCCTCACTGAATATGCTGACAGAGTTACAGCAGTAAGTTCAGATGAGTATTACATAAATATGATGCGCGCGTGGTACTTTGCCGAGGCACTTGTAAAGAATTACGATGAGATCCTGCCTTACATAGAGCAGAAGCGTCTCGACAAATGGACTCACAACAAGGCTATACAAAAAGCCTGCGAAAGCTTCCGCGTAACAGACGAACACAAGCAGTACCTGCGCACACTTAAAGTATAAGGAGCATATGAATGGAATTACTTAAATCGGATTTTTACTATGATCTTCCTGAGGAGCTTATTGCACAGACTCCCATAGAGCCGCGAAACGCTTCGCGCATGATGTGCGTTGACAGACAGACGGGAGCAATAACTCACGACCACTTCTATAATCTATGCGACCACCTCAAAGAGGGTGACTTGCTTGTTATGAACGACTCTCGTGTTATCCCTGCAAGGCTTTACGGCGAAAAGGTCGGCAATCAGACATTTATCGAGTTTCTTCTGCTTGAACAGAAGGGCGACAAGCTCTGGGAGATAATCTGCCGTCCCGGAAAAAAGGCAAAGGTGGGTACTCGTTTCTCATTCGGCGGCGGAAGGCTCGTCGCTGAAGTAGTGGAAGTCAAGGACGACGGAAACCGCATCGTCAAGTTTGAATGTGATGGAAACTTCTTCACTGCCCTTGAAGACGTGGGACAGATGCCCCTTCCGCCTTACATCAAGGAAAAGCTGGAAAACCGCGAACGCTATCAGACAGTTTACTCAAAGGAGCTTGGTTCAGCCGCCGCACCTACAGCAGGTCTGCACTTCACTCCCGAAATGCTTGACGACCTTCGCTCACGGGGCATAAAGACCGCCTTCGTGACGCTTCATGTCGGTCTTGGAACTTTCCGTCCCGTCAAGGAGGACAACGTTCTCGACCACAAAATGCACAGCGAGCATTATTTCCTGCCTAAAGAGACTGCCGATCTCATCAATGAGACAAAGAAAAACGGCGGAAGAGTAATCGCTGTAGGTACTACTACCTGCCGAACACTTGAAAGCGTCGCAAGCTTTTACGGAGATATTTCCGAACATGAAGGCTATACAGACATATTTATCTACCCGTCCTATGAATTCAAATGTATAGACGGACTTATCACAAATTTTCATCTTCCCGAAAGCACGCTCATCATGCTTGTATCCGCTTTCATGGGATATGAAAACACAATGAACGCATACAAGATCGCTGTAAACGAAAAATATCGCTTCTTCAGCTTTGGAGACTGTATGTGCATACTATAATTATCTTATTGGGGGGAAAGATTTAATAATGGATTCAAACTTATACTATCTATTGAAAAGCTATGCGGACACAGAAGAATTTCCGCTCGTGATGTGCGATATGGACTACAGGATAAAATATATCAATCCTGCCGCTGAAGAAGCATACAGCAAATACGGCGGAAAAGACCTGACAGGCAGACTGCTGACCAGTTTTATCGATGAAGAAGCAAAAAGCAAGGTGGATATGGTTATCGAATGGTTTAAAGAAGACGTTACTCAAAACAAGCTTCTTGCAGTCCACGACTCTAATAATGCTAAAGACATCTATATGTGCGCACTGAGAGGAAATGACGGAAAACTCATTGGTTTTTGCAGCCGTCATATGTCGCGCAGATACGATGAAAGCACCCCATACACAACTATAGATTAAGGAGCATCATGATCATGACAGAATTAAATCTCACAGATTTTTTCAAAGGAATCGTTGATTCAGAGGAAGGCCCTATCATAATATGCGATCTGGATTACAAAATAATATATGTTAATCCCTCGGCTGTTACATATTACAAATCAGGCCCTAAGCTTCTTGGCAAGCACCTTGAAGTATTTATGAACGAGGAAATGATGAGTATGGTGCGTATGTCAGTAGAATGGTTCAAAGAAAGCGGCAGCAACAACCGCGTATTCGCTTTCCATGACGATAAGGCAAATATGGATATGTACATCCTCGCTATAAGAAACGATAAAAAGGAGCTTATCGGCTTCTACGGCCGTCAGGAGAGCAGAAATCCCGACACAGGAAAGCTCTTTGACCTCGACTGATATCTATGCACCTGCATACGATCTGTGTTTCTCAATAAAAATATAAAGGAGCGACTATATTCACACTTTTAAAAACCGATAAAAAAGCCCGCCGCGGCTCTTTTGAGACCGTTCACGGTACTTTCCAGACCCCTTGCTTTATGAACGTCGGCACCGCCGCCGCTATCAAGGGCGGTATATCATCAGTTGACCTGAAGGGACTGAAAACTCAGGTAGAGCTTTGCAATACCTATCATCTTCATCTCCGTCCAGGCGACCACATCGTAAAGCAGATGGGCGGTCTTCATAAGTTTATGAACTGGGATAAGCCTATACTTACGGACAGCGGCGGCTTTCAGGTGTTCTCACTGGCAAAGCTCAGAAAGATAAAGGAAGAGGGCGTTTACTTCGCCTCTCATATAGACGGTCACCGCATTTTTATGGGACCTGAGGAAAGTATGCAGATACAGTCCAATCTGGCTTCCACTATCGCTATGGCATTTGATGAATGTATCGAAAATCCTTCGCCTTACAAGTATGTTGCCGACTCTATCGAGCGCACGACACGCTGGCTCATACGCTGTAAGGAGGAAATGGCAAGACTCAACAGCCTGCCCGATACCATAAACAAACACCAGATGCTATTCGGCATAAATCAGGGTTCTACCTTCGATGACCTGCGCATAAAGCATATGGAGGACATCGCCAAGCTTGACCTTGACGGCTATGCAATAGGCGGTCTTGCAGTCGGTGAGGCTACCGAGGAAATGTACCGCATTATCGAAGTTGTTGAGCCGTATATGCCTGTGAACAAGCCGCGATACCTTATGGGAGTAGGTACTCCGTCAAATATCATCGAGGCTGTCGCAAGAGGTGTGGATATGTTCGACTGCGTAATGCCGAGCAGAAACGCACGTCACGCCACCGTCTTTACATGGAGCGGCATCATGCACCTGGGTAACAAGTGCTATGAGACCGACCCGAGACCTGTTGACGAGCAGTGCGACTGCCCGACCTGCCGCAATTTCAGCCGCGCTTATATACGCCACCTGTTCAAGGCAAATGAACAGCTTGCAGGCAGACTCGCAGTACAGCACAACCTTTACTTCTACAATACTCTTACCGAAAAGATAAGAGAAGCTATTGATGAAGACCGTTTCGAGCAGTTCCGCGGAAAATATTCCCAGCTTCTCGCAACAAGAATATAATATCACGGCATTGCGCCGAAATACGGAGTTTATATGAATACGTTCCTGTTTGTTTTAATGTTTGCGGTCTCTGTCGCAGTGACCGCAGTTTTTCTTCATGAGATAAAGTGCGACATCGACAATAACACAAAGACCTCAAAAAAGACTAAAAGTTTCCGCGGCATCGCAAGATGTACTGCGGTACTCCTCATCTTTATCGCCGCCGCAGAGGCTATCGGCGTTATAAAGATAAGCGAATACAAGGGAGCTTTCCTGCTTCTCGGCGGTGCGGCAGGCTTGTCCATGCTGATGTGTACAGCAAATAAAAAGAAGAAATACCACACCGTACATACTGCGGTTAAGGCTCTTCTCATTGCAACTGTGCTTGAAGCTACTGTCTTCAATATCCCTACATTCCGCCTGTGGTTCGGAAGCTACGGCGAAATGAGCTTTACTGCCGAGGAATGTTCTCAGGGCAAGGACGTGGATTACCGCGCCGAGAATAACAATATCGCAGTAGTCGGTGACCGCTCTACAGTCTTTACATTTGAAGGCATAGATGAAGAAATTGCCGATGTTTACGTGGATATCAGCTTCGGTGACGGCACAAAAGCCGCCGAAGTTTCTATCGACGCTATGGACGCTACAAGATATAAGGACTACAGACAGCTTATCGCTGAGAACACTCTCATAAAGGGCAAGCCTCATTCCCATTACACACAGCTCAATCTTTCAGGCAATGTCAGCAAGCTCAAGGTGGCAGTTACTCCACTTGACAGCGGTATCGTCTATATAAACGGCATTACCTTCAACAAGCAGATACCTATGAGCATTTCATGGGCGAGAATATTCCTCATTGTTTTCGCAGCCTGCCTGTGGCAGCTCATGATGAAGAGCAAGACCATGCAGCACAGCTTTACTAAGAACAAGAGGATATTCCATATCGCAGCAGTCCTTATCACCGATGCCGCCTGCCTTATTGCTGTTGTTGTGACATTTGTGAAAATGGACAACTATTCAATTATAGATATAATGAAGCGTCCGTCGGGTAATCAGATGACTCAGGAGCTTGTTGAAGCCTTTGAGCACGGAAGCACTCACCTGCTCACAGAGCCTACAGATGAACTCAACAGCTTCCCCGACCCTTATGACAGCGACGCTCTCGATGATGCTCATATCCGCTATCAGTGGGATCACGTATATTTTGATCAGCAGTATTTCAGCTATTACGGAATTGCTCCTGTTGTGCTGGTGTTCCTGCCATATCACAAGCTTACAGGCTATTACTTCCCCGACTCTATGGCGGTGCTCCTGTTCGCTATCATAGGCATGATAGGTCTTACAAAGCTCTATGGCGCGTTCCTGAGAAAATTATTCCCGAAAACGCCTACAGGCATAGCTATCGCAGGACTTATACTCATACAGACCGTAAGCGGTATCTGGTTCAGCATCGGCAGACCGCTTTTCTATGAGGTTGCAATGTCAGCAGGCTTCGCAGCGCTGACATGGGCGGTATATTTCATGTTCTCAGCCAACATAATAAGCACTGAAAAGCCGATTTTAAGCAGGACAGCAATTTCCTCGCTCCTGTTCGCAATAGCTGTTCTGTGCAGACCTACACTCGTTCTCTACTGCATAACAGCGGCATTTTTCATGCTCCTTGCACTGCCGAGGCTTTCAGAAAACAGAAAAAAAGGCGAAAAGAAGCTCTTCACCGCTTCGGGCACACGCTATCTTCTCTGTGCGATACTTCCTATGGCTTGCATAGGTCTTGTGCAGATGTGGTATAACTTTGACCGTTTCGGCTCGCCTTTTGAATTCGGAATACAGTATTCACTGACTATCAATGACTTTACAAGGACTCAGTTCCACACAAGACTTTCGTGGATAGCGCTATACAACTACTTCCTCAATCCACCTGTATTCACGACTCAGTACCCCATAATCGGAACTGATTTCCAGTTCCTCAATGCAGGCGGCTTCTTCTACGCCGACCTCAACTCAACAGCCAATACCTCGGGACTTTTCTTCCTTGCACTGCCTATGTTCGCATATATCCTCGGCGGAAAAGCTCTCAAAAAGGTCCGCGGCGGCAGAAAGCACAAGCTCCTGACAGCGGCTTATATCGCTGTACCATGCCTTATCATACCTTTCGGCATCGTGGCTTCTGTATGGGAAAGCGGTTACGCTGTGCGTTATATGGTGGATTTTGCATGGCAGTCACTTCTCGGTGCATATGCAATAATATTCTTCATCTACAGCAAGCTTGATGACCCGACCAAGAAAAAGCTTATCACAGGCTTTATGTGGTTCTCGGTAATGTGGGGACTTATAGTCGGCGGAGTACAGGAATTCAATCAGGCTTTCCGCTTTGATATGTACACAAGAGAATTCCCCGAAATGGCTTACGAAGTACAGAGAATGTTCGCATTCTGGATATAATAACTATGTACTATATTTATGTTATAAAATGCGAGGGAGACCTGCTCTACACAGGTATAACCACCGATGTTGAACGGCGCATGAACGAGCACTTTACACAAAGCGAAAAATGTGCAAAGTTCACCCGCTCTCACAAAGCGCTCTCCCTCGAAGCTCTCTGGAGCTGTGAAAACCGAAGTCTCGCCTCTAAACTCGAATACCGAATAAAGCAGCTCTCCAAACCGCAAAAGCTGAAGCTCATAGCTGACAACAATTGTTTTGGAGAGCTTTTTGGTACGGAAAATACCGAGCTTTACTGCCGCGAGACCATACCAAAGGAGTAATATATGTACGAAAACAAAACCGATGACCTTCCTGTAAAGGCTGTTCTTGCCTGTGTTGATACAGGCGAATTCGATGCGGAGGTCTCAATAAATGAGCTGGCAGAGCTGGCTTCCACGGCAAATGCCGATGTAGTCGGAAATATCATACAAAAACGCCCTGCCTATGACCCTGCTACCTGTATGGGTGCAGGCAGACTGGAAGAGCTGAAGGAACAGCTCGAAGCTCTCGAAGCTGAGCTTGTAATATTCGACCATGAGCTTACAGGCGTACAGGTTAGAAATATCGAACAGATACTTGATGTCCGCGTCATTGACAGAACTACTCTTATCCTCGATATATTCGCACAGCGTGCACGTACAAAGGAAGGTAAGCTTCAGGTAGAGCTTGCTCAGCAGAAATACCGTCTTCCGCGTCTTACAGGTATGGGTACTGCACTTTCAAGGCTTGGCGGCGGTATCGGTACAAGAGGTCCGGGCGAGACTAAGCTCGAGACCGACAAGCGCCATATCCGCAAACGCATAAGCTACCTTGAGGAGGAGCTTGAAGAACTGAAAAAGCACCGTAACTTCTCGCGCTCACGCCGCAAAAAAGACGGCGTTCTCTGTGCGGCTATAGTTGGCTACACGAATGTGGGCAAATCCACACTTCTGAATGCTCTGACAGATGCTGGTGTACTCGCCGAAAACAAGCTCTTTGCAACACTGGATATCACCTCGCGTTCAATAGAACTTCCCGACGGCAGAAGCGTCATGCTCATAGACACCGTCGGACTTATAAGACGACTCCCCCACAACCTTGTTGAAGCCTTCAAATCTACTCTTGAAGAAGCGGCGGCGGCTGACATTATCCTCAATGTGCAGGACTTGTCCTCACCTGAGATAAAGGAGCAGGCAGAGGTTACCTCAAAGCTCCTTACCGAGCTTGGCTGTGAGGGTATACCTCAGATATACGTCATGAACAAGGCTGATGCCGCACCGTTCACAGATACGGTATTCGAGGACGACAACACAGTTATGATAAGTGCAAAGGAGCACACAGGCTTTGACAAGCTCCTTGAATGTATAATGAAAAATCTCCCCGAAACTGCAAAGCGCATGAAGCTCCTTGTACCCTATGATAAGGGCGCTTTCATCGGCAGGATAAGACAGGACGGCAAGATATTCTCAGAGGAATACGCTGAAAACGGTACTCTACTCGACGCACTCGTCGATATCAGGCTCGTCAAAGAAGCTGAAAACTACAAGGTATGACCGATTTCCGGCGAAAACTCATTGACATAATCAGATAAAAGGGATATAATTTGATTGTGGGGAAAGGCTCAGTCTGTCCCTGCAAGGCGATTTCTGACACGGAAAGGATAAAAAATGAACAGTAAAATAAATGAGATATACGGATTTGACAGCAGACTGACAGAGCTTGCTGAACAGGCTGAAAAAAAATGCGCAGAAGCCTTTGCACGTATTGATGCAAATGCAGAATACTGCGGTGCTAAGGTGCTGAAGGCTTTCTCGGACAACAAGGTAAGCGAGCCGTGCTTCTACGGCTCTACAGGCTACGGCTACGGAGACATGGGACGCGAGGTCATCGACAAGGTATTTGCTCAGGCTCTCGGCGCTGAGGACGCTCTTGTGCGCTTCAACTTTGTTTCGGGCACACACGCTCTTTCCGTTGCGCTTTTCGGCGTACTCAGAACAGGCGATAAGATAGTTTCTATTACAGGCAAGCCTTACGATACTCTCGAAGAAGTCATCGGTATCAGCGGTGACAAGGGCAACGGCTCACTCATGGACTTCGGCGTTGAATACGGTCAGGTAGACCTTAACAGCGACGGTACTCCTAAGCTTGACGAGATAACAGAAGCCGTAAAGGGTGCTAAAGTCGCTTACATTCAGCGTTCACGCGGCTATTCTCTCCGCGGAGCATTCACCGTTTCTGATATTGAAAAAATGATAAAAGCCGCTAAAAAAGGCAATCCCGATGTTATCATAATGGTTGACAACTGCTACGGCGAATTTGTTGAGGACAGAGAGCCTGTTGCCGTAGGTGCTGATGTTATCATCGGTTCACTTATCAAGAATGCAGGCGGCGGTATCGCACGTACAGGCGGTTACATCGCAGGACGCGCTGACCTTGTTGAGCTTTGCTCATATCGTCTAACCTGCGTAGGCATGGGCAAGGAGGTAGGCTGTACTCTCGGTATGAACCGCGAAATGCTCCTGGGACTTTTCTTTGCTCCCGATGTTGTGGCTAATGCTATCAAGACCTGTACATTTGCAAGCGAGCTTTTCACACTTCTCGGCTTTGAGTGCTCACCGCGCAAGGACGACCCCCGCGGCGATATCATCACAGCTGTAAAGCTGGGTGATGAGGAGCATCTCTGCGCATTCTGCCGCGGTATACAGAAGGGCGCTCCTGTAGACTCTTTCGTTACTCCGGAGCCGTGGGATATGCCGGGCTATTCAAGTCAGGTCATCATGGCGGCAGGCGCTTTCACAAACGGTGCTTCCATAGAGCTTTCAGCCGATGCACCTCTCCGTGAACCATATGCAGTCTGGATGCAGGGCGGCATTACATTTACAAGCGGAAAGCTTGGCGTTATGCTTGCAGCACAGGAAATGCTTTCGGAAGGACTCATAAATCTATAAACATAAATCCGTCAGGAACGGATTTTAATAAAGTCAAAAGCTGAAAGCAGAGGCTCTGCTGCACCATAGCTTTCAGCTTTACCCAAAACAATGAGGAGGAAATAATCATGCCATTCATCAACGTAAAGACAAATGTTTCTGTTTCAAACGAGCAGAAAATAAGCATCAAATCCGCTATGGGAAAGGCTATAACAGCTATCCCCGGCAAATCCGAGAGCTGGCTCATGGTAGGCATCGAGCCTGAGTATGACCTCTGGTTCAAGGGCGAGGACGCTCCTGCGGCTATGGTTGAGGTATCCATTTTCGGAAGCGCTTCTTCAAATGCTCTCACTACACTCACAAGCCACATCACAGGCATACTCACAGACAATATCGGAATTCCGTCAGACCGTGTCTATGTAAAGTATACGAGCACAAACGACTGGGGCTGGAACGGTTCTAACTTCTGAGGTGATATTTTATGAAGCTCAATAAATTTTTCGGAGTCCTCACTGCGGCAGTAATATGCACAGCCGCATATGCTCCAACAATAACAGGCTACAATGATACCGCTCTCCGCGCTTCTGCTGACGAATGGTGCTTTGCAGGACAGACCTGCGAGCCTCTCCACGACACATCGCGTGACGTTCAGAAAGAGGGTGTGGGCAATCCGCTGAATTTCGGTGAGAGAAACACTCCTGCCGATGCTTCAGTAGAAGAGATACGTGCCATCAACCACAAAATGACCGTACAGGAAGTAAAGTACGCCCTCTACAAGGAAATTGATGAACACTGGGATCTTATCTCGACTCGTCTCGGACAGCCTGAGCGCGAGAAGATGTACGCACTGTTTCTCGGACTCGGTTCAAGAGAGTCTACTCTCGGCGAGGGCAAGATAGGTTCTGACCATGAGACAGCCTATGAGGACGGCTGGGGCGTAAATTCCGCTCATGCTTACGGTACCCTGCAAACAGCTGTTACAGCTTTCAAGGACTGCGACCCTAAGTTCATGCCTGAGGACAACGTTCCCGAAATGTTCCAGTATTCATTTACACCTTCAAACTTCTATGATTGCATAATCTCAAACCATATGGGTATCAGAAAGATACTCCACTTTGCAGAGATATGTATGAACGAGCAGGGCATGACCGACTATCAGGTAGTAAGAAACAGCCTTAAAGGCTTCAACACAGGCTGGTGCAATATGGCTGAGGACGACGGCGCTTACGCTACATATGCTGACGAGATATGCGCAATGGCTCAGTTCTATTACAATGAGGGACACCTCTACGACAACGTGTTCACATGGACATCTGCCAACGGTGAGGCTATCAACAAATACCGTACCCCCGACCGCTGGAAATGGTGGGGCGATACTGCTCCAAGCATGGCTCCCATTGAGGAAAAGCATGAGACCACAACAACTACTTCCGTTACATCAACTTCCGTCATCTCAACTACAACGACCTCAACTGTCCAGACACCTGCTGTACAGAAAAAATATGTTATGAAGGCAGTCGACAAGGAGACAGGTGAACTCATAGACGATGCAAGCTTCATAATTGCATGGAATATGACATACAACACAGGCGAAAAGCGTTCAAGCACCTCAACATTCAGCACTGAAAGCGAAAATCCTGTTACTCTCGTCCCCGAGAACCTGACCAACGTAACGGATTATGACCTTGAGATAAGAAGCATGAGCAATCACATCTACTATACCTACAATGCAAATGATGTTGTTATCGAAAAGGACGATGCAAACCACACAATAAACTACACTATCAGGCTCACAAAAAGAAGTGAACCTCAGATATCTCCAGGTTCATGCCTGTTCTATGTTGTCGACAAGGCAACAGGCAAGCTTGTAAATAACGGCAGCTTTACAGCAGCTCTGACTGTGGTATTTGATGACGGTCACGAATCAGATACGGTATATGAGATAAAGACCTCGAAATATAATCCATTCATTATTGTACCTGCTATTCCAAAGAGCTCGAAATCCTATTCATTCGGTAAATTCACATCAGCAGACGACAAATATACATTCTCTGAAGAAGATATTGACTATGTGCTTGATACTGAGACAATGATAAGTACCTATACTATCAAAGTCTCTGCCGCTCAGACAGTCTATGGCGATGCCAACTGCGACGGCACTGTAGATATGTCTGATATCGTACTCATCATGCAGTCGCTTGCAAATCCTGACAAATACGGCGAAAACGGTTCGGAAAAAAATCATCTCAGTGCTCAGGGACGCATAAACGCAGATGTTGACCTTTCAAGCAAGGGCATTTCCGCAAATGACGCTCTTCGCATACAGAGATATCTGCTCCATCAGATAACAAGTCTCGACCCTCAGTAAACAATAATAAAAGCCATAGTATCCTGAGCTTTTCAGATACTATGGCTTTATTTTTATGTGTGCCGTCTATTGCAGGTCAGCGGCTGAGCAAAGCTACAGCGTGAGCGGACATTCCCAGCTTTTCACCTGTAAAGCCAAGATGCTCCTCTGTGGTAGCCTTTACGCTTATCTGCGAAACATCACAGCCGCATACCTTAGCGATGTTCTCGCGCATTGTCATAATATGCGGAGCAAGCTTAGGCGCTTGTGCGATAATTGTTGCGTCGATGTTGCCTATCTCCCAGCCTGCTTCACGGACTCTGCGGCAAACCTCTTCCATGAGCTTCATGCTGTCTGCACCCTTGAAGCTGTCATCGTTATCAGGGAAAAGATGACCGATATCGCCCATTGCAAGCGCACCCAGCATTGCGTCCATTATAGCGTGAGCCAGAACATCTGCGTCTGAATGTCCGAGAAGACCTGTTGTGTGAGGTATCTCAACTCCGCCGAGAATGAGCTTTCTGCCCTCTACCAGCTTATGTACGTCGTAACCGTGACCAATTCTGAACATTGTTTTTCTCCTTTCGGGGATATTGCGTATTTAAGCCTTTCGCACCGCTGCCTTCTCTTTCTTATCAGTCTTTCCGAAGAGAAGCTTCAGCACTACAGGCGTTACTATGCTTGATACGATAATAAGCAGTATTACTGCTGTGAAGTATGATGAATCGATTATTCCAAGTCCCAAGCCCTTGTTTGTGATGATAAGCGCCACCTCTCCGCGGGTCATCATGCCTGCACCGATTTTAAGACAGTCTGTCCAACTGTACTTGAAGCACTTTGAAGCAAGTCCGCATCCTATGACCTTACTGAGCATTGCCACGATAACAAAGCCTATCGAAAAGACTATCATGCTTGAATCAACATTGCTGAAATCAGTTTTAAGACCTATGCCCACAAAGAATACAGGTGCAAAGAACATATATCCGTTAATGTTTACTCTGCGGTCGATATACTCGGCATCACGCACGTTGCAGAGGATTATTCCTGCGATATAAGCGCCTGTGATATCGGCGATACCAAAGTATTTTTCAGCAATATACGCCATGATAAAGCAAAGAGTTATAGCTATGATAGGTATACGTCTTGTGTGAGCGTGCTTTTCGTCGTATATCTTGAAAAGCTTGTAGAATATGTATCCCAGTATCAGCGACAGCACAAGGAAAAGCGCTATCTTTCCTGTTACAAGGAGAGTATTGCTTTCGGGGTCTTTGAATCCGAGAACAAATGTGAGCACGATGATACCGATAACATCGTCAATGATTGCCGCACTGAGTATCGTCTGTCCGACTCTTGTCTTGAGCTTGCCCATTTCCTTGAGCACCTCAACAGTGATACCGACAGATGTCGCAGTCATTATACAGCCGATAAACACCGCCTTGAAGAATTCATCCGTACCGAATGAGGAAAAGCCGTAAATGCACATATACAGCAGACTTCCGCCCACAAGCGGCACGAATACTCCGACGCAGGCTATGAAAAATGCCGCAAATCCCGACTTTTTCAGCTCCTGAAGGTTAGTTTCGAGTCCTGCCGAGAACATAATGAGTATTACGCCTATCTCTGCCATCTGACTGATAAAATCCGACGGCTGCACCAGATTGAGTCCGAGACAAGGTCCGATGATGAGACCTGCGATTATCTCGCCCACGACCATAGGCGCTTTCAGCTTTCTTGCAAGAAGTCCCGCTCCCTTTGCACATATAAAGATTATGGCAAGGTCCTTGAGAATCTTATACGTTTCCATTCATATTCATATCCTTTCGCAAATAAAGGGAGCATTATCGCTCCCGTCTGATATCATTATACTATGTAACTTGTCAATTGTCAACTTTTTATTATTGCGGTGCAGCTCTGAAGGAAAAGCTAAGCCTGACATGATGATTTTTTCAAAAAAATGCTTGACAAGCTCTTTTTGAAATGGTATAATATTTGAGTATCGTGTGTAAACGCGTACTATTATTATCCTTGCCCGCAGTAAGTTGTCGGGCATGATCCCAGAAGGAGGTGTGCTAAATGGCAAAGGTATCCGCTAAGTATGAAGTAATGGTTGTTTTCAGCCTCAAGAACGGCGAAGAGCCAATGAAGGCTCTCGTAGAGAAGTTCAAGGAAAGAATCGAGCGTCACGCTGAAGCTGTTGAAGTCAACGAGGATTGGGGTAAGCGCAAGCTTGCATATCCTATCGAGGACGAAACAGAGGGCTACTATGTGATCTACACATTCCAGTCACAGCCTGATTATCCTGCTGAGCTTTCAAGACGTCTCAACATCACAGACGGCGTTCTTCGTTCACTCGTAACAGTTGTTGAATAATTCTACTTCATTATTTTAGGAGGCGGTCAGATGAATAAGGTTATTTTAGTCGGAAGACTAACTGCCGATCCCGAACTGAGACAGACTCAGAGCGGTATTGCTTCATGCAGATTTACAGTCGCAGTAGACAGGCGTTTTGCTGATAAGAATACAGGAGAGCGTCAGGCTGATTTTATCAGCTGTATCGCATGGAGACAGACTGCTGAGTTCGTTTCCCGTTATTTCAACAAGGGTAAGCTCATCGCTGTTGAGGGTTCACTTAGAAATAACAACTATCAGGATAAAAACCATCCTGATGTAACACATTATACTACCGATGTTCAGGTCGATAATGTAGAGTTCGTTGGCGGCAAGGGTGAGAACGGCGGAAACAGCGGCTATCAGAATGGCGGCTACAGCGCTCCCCAGAACAACTACAATAACAATTATTCCGCTCCTCCGCAGCAGGCAGCTCCACAGCAGCCTCAGGGTAATGACAGTATGTCTTACGGCAACCTCAGCGATTTTGAGGAAATACTCAGCGACGGCGACGTACCGTTCTGAGTTCGTTAACTTTACTTTATTACGATAGGAGGAAAAGTCATGGAAAAGGAAAGAAATTCTCGTCCCTCGAAGAAGCCTCGCAAGAAGGTTTGTATGTTCTGTGCTGACAGAATCGAGAAAATTGATTACAAGGATCTCGCTAAGCTCAGAAAGTGCATGACCGAAAGAGCTAAGATTCTTCCAAGACGTGTAACAGGCACTTGCGCTTACCACCAGCGTGAGCTCACAGTTGCTATCAAGAGAGCAAGACACATCGCTCTGCTTCCTTACATCAGCGACTAATCATAAAATTCAAGGGAGGCATTATGCCTCCCTTTTTGCATATCCGAAAATATTGCTATGTAACGCTCCTTACGGCATCGCAAAAGGAGCGGTTTAATGGGTCTATCGGTCGATATTCTGCACTGCAAGCTCTTCATCTCTGCGGAAAAGAAGAGATATGCACCACACTGCCGAGATAGCCACGAGAATGTAGACCGCACGGCTGATGACACTGTCTGCACCGCCGAAAAGCCATGCTACCATGTCAAACTCAAAAATACCGACTAATCCCCAGTTTATTCCTCCGATTATCAGAAGAATAAGAGCTATTTTGTCCCACATATTGAGAACACCTCTTTATTCGGGATTTTGATACCGCTGATATCGGCATAATCCGCTTTTTCAACGGTACATCACTATTATCGCCGCAAATATTATGATTATTCATTTTTTAAGGAGAAAATTATGGTTTTCAATGATCTTTCACTTATACTTTTTGATAAAAAAACATGGATAATGATAGCCTGTATCGCCGCAGCAGTGCTTCTGCTCATTCTGTACATATCAGTCCACTTCAGCAAGGGCAAGAGAAAAGGCAGAGCCGCTGAGCGAAAACCCCTCTACAACAAAGCCTGTGAGGTAGACCACCTTGTTTTCGGACGTTTCGGCGTTCTCGTTGTTGAGACTAAAGGCATCTCAGGCACAGTCACAGGCAGCGGAAAAACTCTCACCCACACCATAGGCAGCAAGACCCATAAGTTCTATAACCCTCAGATGCAGAACAAGACCCACATAGACAACGTTATCCACCACCTTAAAAAAGGCGGTTTTGATAAGACTCCTGTAAACGGCGCCGTTGTATTCTCTGACAAGGATATCGAATTCCCGTCAGAAATAGGCATGGATCTCAAAGGGCTTGAAAAGTATTACAGCTCTCTTCCCGATGCAGGCTGCAATCAGGACGTTCTGTATAACTATTTCAGCGATATGCAGGTGAAAAATCCCTTCAAGAAGATGTGGATAAGAACTCGTAAGAAGAATGACTAATAAAAACAAAGGATATTAAAAAGGAGTTTATTATGAAGTTCAAAGGTTTTATCGCGCTGGCTGCAGCCGCCGCTATCGCCTGCCCTGCCGCTATAAGGTGCAGCAGCAAGCCGCTTGCAGCTAATATTCCCTCCGTTACCTTCAGCAATTTCGACAGCCGCATAAACGGTGGTGAACCTATTCGCGGCGTGGATATCTCTTCCATTATCTCGCTGGAAGAGGCAGGTATGAAGTTCTATGACGACAACGGAAATGTTCAGGATATCTTTCAGGTGCTTGCCGACCACGGCGTAAACTATATCCGCGTAAGAATATGGAACGAACCATATGACAGCAACGGTCACAGCTACGGCGGCGGTCACTCTGACCTTGAAACAGCAGCAAAAATAGGCAAACGCGCTGCTGAGCACGGCATGAAGCTCCTTGCTGATATACAGTATTCCGACTTCTGGGCAGACCCTGCAAAGCAGTACCGCCCTAAATACTGGAAACAGCACGACCATGATACCCTCAAGGGCGAGATATACAAGTGGACTTCATGGGTGCTGAAATACCTCACCGAAAACGGCAGCGACATCGGCATGGTACAGGTGGGCAACGAGACAGAATGCTATTTCTGCGACGAAAAGGATATGTACAAGATATGCGACCTGTTTTCAAGCGGCGAAAAGGCTGTCCGCGATTTCAGCAAGGATATCCTCATCGCTCATCATTTCGCAAACCCCGGAAACGGTCATTTCGGCTGGTATGCAAAGATAATGAATGAGTGTCACCTTGACTATGATGTATTTGCAACTTCATATTACTCCTACTGGCACGGCTCTCTCGATAACCTCAGAAAAGTCCTCACGGAAATAGGCGATACATACCACAAGTACGTTATGGTTGCCGAGACAGCCTACCCTTACAAAAATGAGGACGGTGACGGCTTCCGCAACAACGCCCGTGACGGTCTGGACAGCTGCGAAATGAAATACGAGGTATCTGTTGACGGTCAGATAAAGGCACTGACTGATGTTTTCGACACTGTTTCAAAATGCAACGGTCACGGTATCGGCGTTTTCTACTGGGAGCCTGCATGGCTGGGAATTCCTGATATTTCGTATAACGAGCAAAAGGCACTGTGGGATAAGTACAGCACAGGCTGGGCAACTCCATATGCTATGGAGTACGACAAGGACGCTGTAGAGTCAGGCGGCTCTGCGTTTGATAATCAGGCGCTTTTCGACTTTCACGGAAAGCCTCTGGACTCTCTCGATGTTTTTCTGAATATCTTCCCACAGGAGACAAAGCATGTTACAACTACCACAACGACTACAACTACAGAGCCTGTAATTACAAAGGATATTATCCTCGGTGATATCAATAACGATGAAGTCATCGACGTTTATGACGTTATCTCTCTGAGAAAGGCTGTCATAATCGGAAGCAAGTCCGAAGAGCTTGACCTCAATGGCGACAAAGAAGTAAATATCGCTGACCTTGTGAAGCTCCAGCGATATATACAGGGACACTCCGACAGCGACCTCAGCCGCAGGACCATAAACGTAAGAAAATAAAACAAAGCAGCTGCTTCTATTCACTACTCTCTATTTACTACTTACTCAAATCAGAATTCGCCGAGCCCATGAACGGGATTCCAAAGGGACTGTGTTCCTTTGGCAGTGTCCAGAGGCAGCGCCTCTGGTCGCTGTTCACAGCTTTCAGAGAACAGCGAAACAATACGAAGGCGCTCCGCAATGGTGAATTTCAAAAACAGTCCAGTGGACTGTTTTTGAAAGAGGGTGACTCCCCACGGGGTGGGGAGATGTCGTAACGCGACAGAGGGGGCGGACCCGATTAGGGGGCCCTGCAAGTGAGGGCGTCCCTTAACAGGCGGATAATATCCGCCCCTACAAATGTAAATTCCGATTTAGCTTAGCAGTCGAAAAAACACAATGCCCCCGAGCACTTTGAAATGCTCAGGGGCAAAACTTTTATATGAGTATCTTTTTAAATGCAGCTGCTTTTTCTTATCCAAGTATTATATCCGCAATGTCAGATGCCTTTTCTGCTATGAAATCCGCACCCTCTGCTTCAAGCTCGGCACGTCCGCGAAATCCCCACGCGCAGCCGATACACTCGATGCCTGCATTCTTTGCGGTCTGCACATCTACATTGCTGTCACCTATCATGTACACACGGTTTTCCACATCGGGAAGAGCCGCAAATATCTCAATAAGTATTGCACTGTCAGGCTTTGACGGACGATAATCCACTCCGCCCAGTACCTTCACAAAATCAATATCAGGCAGAAGTGCCGAAACTATCTCTCTTGCTACGTCCTCAGGCTTGTTTGTAGCCACAGCAAGGACAACTCCACTGTTTCTGAGCTTTTCCACAGTCTCTCTAATTCCGTCATAGAGCACTGTCTTGTCGAGATAGTGCTCGGAATAGTATTCCTTGAAAAGCCTGTGAAGCTCCTCTGCTTTATCCTTTTTATCCTCTGGAAGCGCTCTCCAGCACAGCTTTTTCACGCCGTTTCCCACCATCTGCTTATATGCTTCATAGTCATGTACAGGAAATCCGAGCTTTTTAAGTCCGTAATTAACAGCGTCACCTAAGTCATAGATAGTATTGGCAATAGTGCCGTCAAGGTCAAATATGGCAGTTGTCATCTTCCTTCACCTCATTCGCCCATAAGCTTTCTTATCTCATCGGGAGTAAAAACGTACTCCTTGCCGCAGAAATGACAGCTTACTGCTGTATCCTTTCCCTCATCAGCAATGGACTTTAGCTCGTCTTTTCCGATACTGATAAGAACTCTCTCTGTGCGCTCACGGCTGCAATCGCACTTGTATGCAGGATGAGCAGTATCCAGTACATTCGGCTCAAGTCCGTCAAGGAGCATATTTGCTATTTCCTCGGGAGTTATGCCCTCGTCAAGCATCTGAGATACGGGACGTATCTTTGCAACGTTTTTCTCGATAGTATCAATGCACTTCTCATCTGCAAAGGGCAGAAGCTGTACAAGGAAACCGCCTGCCGACCTTACGGTAAGGTCAGGATTTACAAGTACACCGAGACTGCACACTGTAGGTATCTGCTCACTTGTTGCATAATAGCTTGCGATATCCTCAGCTATTTCGCCTGACACCAGCGGGATAACGCCCACGTAAGGCTCTTTCAGTCCCATGTCCTTGACAACGGACAGAGTACCGTCCCTGCCGACTGCACCGCCTACATCAAGCTTTCCCTGTGCATTGAGGGGAAGCTCTACAACAGGATTATTGACACAGCTCTTAACATTGCCGCGGCTGTCGGCAACCGCCACAAGCTGTCCTGAAGGACCGCCGCCGTCAACTCTCAGTGTAACGCTGTCGTCCTCGCCCTTTAGCATATATCCCATGAGCGAAGCAGCTATGGTAAGTCTTCCAAGACCTGCCGTGATAACAGCAGATATCTTATGTATGCGTTCTATTTCCGAAACAATATCCTTTGCGTCAAGTACCTCTGCAAAGGCTGAACCGTCAGCAGAGATAGCTCTGTATAAATTACCCATTTTCCTTATCCTTTCAATATTTCTGACCGTTTCTGATACATCTTGCGGCATAAACTATACGCTGTGAAGTATCTGTCGGCGGCTCGAAAGTATCATCTCCGTATTTGCCAACGACTTCAAATCCGCACTCACTGAGAAGCCGCTCTATATCCTCTTCACTGTAAGCCTTTTCCGAAAAACCGTCGGAGCTTCGGGAATAAAGTCCGTTTTCCTCATGCTCAAAGAATTCAAGTGCCATTTTCACTTCAAGAGTATCGGGGGCAAGAGTATTTTCCCATACACAGTAAACGTTCTCTGTCTCATATGTAAAGGTGTTATTCGCCAGTATCTCGCGGTGCTTATAGGGCGTATTCACATCAAAGATGAAAAGTCCGTCCTGCTCTGAGAAAAACGCCACATTCTCAAAAACCTTCCTTACATCGTCAAGACCTGCAAGGTGATTGATACTGTCAAGGGCGCATATAGTGATATCTATAGTACCGAACATATCAAGCTTTCGCATATCCTGACACAGATACTGTATATTCAGTCCGCTGTCGAACTTCTTATCGAGAGCTATTCCCAGCATTTCATCTGAGTTATCGACCCCCACAACATCATATCCGAGACCCGCCATTACCTCTGAGATACTTCCTGTACCGCAGGCAAGGTCAAGGAGAATATTCTCTTTTGTGGTCTTGAAGTGCTGTATTATGCTGTGAAAATACTCTCCGCGCTTCTTGTAGTCAATATTTGCGGTAAGCTCGTCATAGTACCGCGCAAACGCACTGTAGCCGCTCATGTGAGACTCTCCTTTGCATTAAATATTCAAAGATACACTCGCTTTCACCGTAACAAAGGGCTGCGCCAAGTAAGGCACAGCCCATAGCTTAGTCTGTATGAAATGCAATATTATTCGTCCTGAGGCTGTTCCTCTGAATTACCGCCTATAAGGCTTCCGCTGCTGTCACGGGTCTCTCTGAGTATCTCAGTGCCGTTTTCGTCGTAATTTACATAGTCGATAAGCACCTGCTCACCTGCCTGATACTGATGAGTATACTTTACCATAACAAGCTGTTTCTGAGCATTCCACTTATATATCTTCTGCTCATACTCTATATCATCTTTTGTCTCGGTAGTCCCCAGAATACCTTCGGCAGCATTTCTTTCAAGCTCAAAGCGTATGCCGTTAAGCTCTGCCCAGGGCTGATATGTGCCGTTTTCGGGGTCATAGTGGTAATACTTTCCTGTCTTGTTTGTATCATTGGGTCTTTCTATAATGAATATATCGGGATAATTATCAAAGTCATAATCATTCTTTACGATAAAGTCATTTATGCTCTTTGACGGATCCTGCTCCATAGCCTTCTGTATCTCTGTAGTGTCTGCACTGATCACCTGATAAGAACGCTCTTTTCCATCGCTGTACTGTCTTGATACATCTATCTTATTTGGTGAATTGCTTGAAAAGCTGTATGTTATAGAGCTGCATTCCTTTGGATCAAAGCTTGGAGCATGTGTTGCAGGCTGAGTAGGGGCAGCGGTAGTCGTTGTCTTATTCTGTCTCGGAGCAACAGGTACTTCTCTTGTAGTTCCGTAGACGCCGCCGCTTCCGCCTGATGCTCTTGTAACAGCCGACTTTGCACCTTTCTTTGTAGACGCGGCTGTAGTAGTTCCCGATATCTTGCTTCCTGCCACCTTAGTCACAGTAGTTCCCGAAGTAGTCTCAGCCTCTGTGTCTGATGTGGATACCTCTTTTGAAGTTCCCTCAACAGTACCCGAAACGATGCTGATATGGTTGTCATCACCTGTCGCATCGCTTACCTTTCCACAGCCCGTAAGCAGAGCCACAGCAAGAATAGGAAAAATATATTTTTTCATATTGTCACCTACTATAATAATATTTAGTCGTATAAATCCATGACAAGCCAGCCATGGTTTACACGCACTTGTTACTTAGGCTATAATGAAAGCAGTGATTGGACTAACGCCGGTCACCTTGGGAC
>SFFP01000249.1 GCA_004556875.1 Ruminococcus flavefaciens | reverse complement strand
CAAGCTCCGTGTAATACTTTTCAGCTTCGGAAAGGTCATAGTCCTGCGCCGCATAAGTGCCGAGAGTAAAACCACCGCCTGAAACTATGGAGCTGAAAATCATGATGATAAAAGCAAACACAAGAAAGATAATAAGTATCGGAACAGCTATTGCTGCAAAGAACTTTTTGACTTCCTTTTCATAGACATTTTTCACGAATTTGAAAGCCGACTTGAATCTCTCAGCCACCGTTTTTTTAGTTTTCTTATTTTTGGGTTTACGCTTCTTTCTCTGCTTGTATTTATCGTGATTTTCATTCAGCTTGTTTTCCTGCCGATTGAGTTTTTTATTGGATTTCGACTTTTCATCGGACAGGCGATCACGCTTTTTTTCTTCTCGCTGTAACCACTGAGGCTTACTTATCTTATCTTTGACAGGTTCAGCTATTCTGCGTTTTGCAGAGTCAATGGCGTGAAGCATATCGTTATCCTGATCTTCATTGACAGCTTTCTGCCACGCAGAAGCCTTCATTCGCTTTACCGAATATGAGGCAGGCTTTAATGCAAGCAAGCCGGGACGGGAGTTTCTGGTGATTTTTTTCTGATTACGCAGTTCCTTAACACGGAACTGCTGTTCTGTTTTTAGCTGTTTACGCTCAAAATTCAGCTCACGCTTTGTCTGCTTATATGCCTGCAATCGGCGCTTGTTCATCGCCTTGCGGAGCGTATTGCCCTTATCTTTTACAATTCGGGCTTTATACTCCGCCTTTGCTTTCTTCAAATCGGCTTTTGTCGCAGCCATTTTCGGCTTCTGAGTTTTCGCCTTATAGAGCTTGTTATCAGCTTTCTTTAGCTGTAACTTCGCTTTTTCGAGCTTATACTGCTTCTTTGTTTTCAGGTGATTGTGCGTACCCTTGACAGCATCGACCGCCGTGCGACCCACAAGAAATACGCCACGATGATAATCGTCCACCGCTTCACGGGTGTATTTCTGTTTGAGCTTGTTGCGGACTTCACGCTGGGCGGTGTCGGCGGTTTTGATACCGCCAGTTTCCGCTGCGAGACCGGTATCGACCGCCGTCTGAGCAACATCATGTACTGCGAAATTCACAGCACGGACGTTTGCCTTGAACAGCTTTCCCTTGAATGTCTTTGGCTGCCATGATTTGATCGTCCGTGTGACTGACGGTTTATCGCCCTGAATGCGGTATTTTGCATTTGCAAACTTATGGACGATACCCCGACCGCCGTGATGCGTTTTCTCACCACGGACGATATATGCACGGGTATGAAAGCGACCTCTGCTGTTTGCTTCACGGCGGAAGTCTATCTGAAACTGCTTCGACCGTCTGCTGACTTTGTCGAAACGAGCCTGCGCTCTACGGAGGTTATTCTCTTCTCTCTGTAAGCTCATAAATCCTCCAATCTGCGCAGTTTACGCACCCTCAGTAGGTTTCGTGGTCATAAGTTTATACATCTCTGTATCCATCGGAAAATGGTCTGTAAACGGCAAAAGCACTTTATCATAGCGGATAAGTCCCTCGCCCGGACCGCTGTTTGTTACAAACTTCATCTGCTCCTTTGAAATATGGAGCTTTTCAGCGAGAATGTCTCTGTCTCCGGCTGCCTGGTTCAGCATATATACAAAATCCGAGTTATCAAAGATGTTCTCAACCTCCTGAGAAGAAAGCAAGTCCTTGACATTTTGCGTGATGCCTGTCGGCACACCGCCCCACTTACGGAAACGCTTCCATATTTCTGCGCTGTACTTCGCTGTCTGTTCCTCTTTCAGAAGGAGGTGGAACTCATCAATGTAGTAGCGAGTGATTTTTTTCTTTTCACGGTTAGCTGATACTCTGTTCCATACCGTATCCTGAACGATCAGCATACCTACTTTTTTTAGCTGATTGCCAAGCTCCTTAATATCAAAGCAGATGATACGATTACTCATATCAATGTTGGTGCAGTGATTAAAGAGATTCTGGCTGCCGTTTACGAACATTTCAAGAGAATTTGCTACACGCAGAGCGACTTCGCCTTCATTATTAAGCTCCTGCTGCAAATCGGAGAGAAGCGGCATCTTTTCAGGCGTCGGCTCATTTTCGATAAAATGCTTGTAGATGCTCTGAACACATTTGTCGATAACAGAGCGTTCCTCAGCGGAAAGACCGTAGCGACCTCCGACAATGATCTCACAAAGCGAAATCAGGAAGTCGGACTTATTTGCGATCACTTCCATAGGATTGCTGAACAGATAATCGTCAATGGTAATGTCCATAGGGTTGATATGCTGTTCGGAATTGCTTGCAATTCTGATAAGCTGTCCGTGCAGAGCCGAAACAAGCGGAAAATACTCTCCTTCGGGGTCGCAGATGATTATGTCATCAACTGTTGTAAGAAAGCAGTCGAGTATTTCACGCTTTACGCTGAAACTCTTGCCTGCACCCGGCGTACCGAGGATAAGTCCATTCGGATTTTTGAGCCTTGACCTGTTGGCACGGATCATATTTCCCGACAGCGTATTGATTCCGTAATAGGTAGCCTGTCCGTCCTGAAACAGCTCTTTAGTGGTAAACGGCACGAAGATAGCGATACCGCTTGTGTGCATCTCACGGCGGACAGGAATCTCGTTATAGCACAGCGGAAGTGTGGAAACGAGTGTCTGTTCCTGTCGATAATCATAGGGAAACATCGTGCAGTTATTCTTCTGGCAGACACGCTTCAGCATTTCAGAAAGAAGTTTCAGCTCCTTTTTACTTTTTGCATAAGCTCTCAGTGAAATACTGATATGAAAAAGACGCTCATTCTTGCTGTTCAGATCAGCGAGGAGCTTTTCAATGTCCTCGATATACATCTTGATCGCAGGAGGAAGAATATCGGGATCATAACCCGATTGCGAAGCCTTTTTCTGTTCGTCGATTTTCATCTGCTCCACATTGGTGAGCTTCTTTTTGACGAATTTCAGGGCATCTATCTGGTCCAGCGGATCAACATGAATATTCACGCAGAAAAGGTTCTGCATTTCAAGGAAGTCCTCGTAGGTTCTACCCAAATGACACTGCTTGTCTACCCGTACAGATGGTTTCTTCTTGCGCACTTTGTAGCGTACTTTCCTGGGCAA
>SFFP01000248.1 GCA_004556875.1 Ruminococcus flavefaciens | reverse complement strand
AACAAGGTGCTTCGTCAGGGCAGACGCATTACTCTTGAACCTATGAATCCTTATGAACGCCGCATAATCCACAGCAAGGTAGCTGAGATCGAAGGCGTATACAGCAACTCTATCGGTGAAGAGCCTTACAGAAAGGTAGTTATCTCGGCTTCTCAGCCCCACAGAGATAATAACAGAAGAAACGACCGCAGAGGCGGCGGAAGAAGAAACGGTAACGGCGGCAATCGCTCTTACAAGCAGAGCACAGGATTCTCAACATCTTTTGAAAGAGAGTACAAACGCTCACAGACAGCTGCCGATACAACAACAAACGCAGATGCAGGTGAGTTTTCTAAGGAAGCTGTTGAAGCAGAAAGAAACGCAACACTTTACGGCAAGATTGAACTGTAAGACTTGCAGAAATTGATGGTTTTTCAATAGTTTTTGTGCAATTTTGAATTATTGTACAGACAAACTTTCAAAATTTGTGCAAAATGACCTATTGACAAATCGGTCGATATAGTGTATTATAATAACTGTAATCAGAAACGAGGACGTTTTGAGGAATCAAAGCGTCCTTTTCTTATTTTTCAAAGAACATCTAACGAAAGTAGGAGGAAAAGGAAAATGGCAGAGAAAACTTATGATGTAACGGAGCTGTTCGGCTCGGACGTATTCAACGAGGCAGTAATGAAGGCTAAGCTCCCCAAGGCTACATTCAAAGAGCTGATGAAGGTAATGCACGGCGGTGCAGAGCTTACACTTCCCGTTGCAGAAGTAGTTGCAAGCACTATGAAGGACTGGGCAGTAGAAAAGGGTGCAACACACTACACCCATTGGTTCCAGCCTATGACAGGTATCACAGCCGAGAAGCACGACAGCTTCATTTCACCTGTTGGTGACGGTACGGTTATCATGGAGTTCTCAGGTAAGGAGCTTATCAAGGGCGAACCTGATGCTTCATCGTTCCCCTCAGGCGGTCTGCGTGCAACATTCGAGGCAAGAGGCTACACAGCATGGGATCCCACATCTTATGCATTCATCAAGGATAACACATTATATATTCCCACAGCATTCTTCTCATACTCAGGAGAAGCACTTGACAAGAAGACACCTCTTTTAAAGTCAATGGACGCTGTATCAAAGCAGGCATTAAGAATTTTAAGACTCTTCGGTAACACAACAGCAAAGAGCGTTGTTGCTACAGTCGGCGCAGAACAGGAATACTTCCTCGTTGATAAGAAGACATATGATAAGAGAAAAGACCTTATCTTCACAGGCAGAACACTTTTCGGTGCCGCTCCTGTAAAGGGTCAGGAACTTGAAGATCACTACTTCGGTGTAATCAAGCAGAGAGTAAGCGACTACATGAAGGATCTTGACAAGCACCTCTGGGCTCTCGGCGTTTCTTCAAAGACAAAGCATAACGAAGTTGCTCCCGCACAGCACGAATGCGCGCCTATCTTTGAATCTGCAAACCTTGCGGCTGACCACAACCAGCTGATGATGGAAATGATGAAGAAGGTCGCACTTGAGCACGATATGGTATGCTTACTGCACGAAAAGCCTTTCGCAGGTGTTAACGGTTCAGGTAAGCACGACAACTGGGCACTTTCAACAGATGACGGTCAGAACCTGCTGAACCCCGGTGATTCTCCGATGGAGAACGCACAGTTCTTAACATTCCTCGTAGCTATCATCAAGGCTGTTGACGAATATGCAGATCTGCTCAGACTCTCGGTAGCAACTGCCGGCAACGACCACAGACTTGGCGCTAACGAGGCACCTCCTGCAATCATCTCGATCTTCCTCGGCGAAGAACTGAACGATGTGATCAATGCACTTGTTGCAGGTACAAACGTTGAGTCAAAGCACGCACAGTTCGATATCGGTGTAACATCACTGCCTAAGTTCCCCAAGGATACAACAGACAGAAACAGAACATCACCGTTCGCATTCACAGGTAACAAGTTTGAGTTCAGAAGCGTTGGTTCTTCACTCAACATTTCAGGTCCTAACATAGTACTTAACACGATCGTAGCAGAAGAGCTTGAACAGTTTGCCGACGAACTCGAAAAGGCTGACGACTTCAAGAAGGCTCTTAAGGAACTGCTCGTAAAGACAATAAAGGAACACGGCAGAGTAATCTTCAACGGCAACGGTTACGATGCCGCTTGGGTAAAGGAAGCTACAGAGGTAAGAGGTCTGCCTGAGCTCAAGTCTACAGTAGATGCACTTCCCCACTTCCTTGACGAGAAGAATATCAAGGTATTCACAAAGCACAAGGTATTCTCTGAAGTTGAGATGCACTCAAGAACAGAGATCCTGCTTGAAAACTACAGCAAGACCATCAACATTGAGGCTCTTACAACTGCAGAGATGGCTACTAAAGAAATTCTCCCCGCAGTTATGGCTTATGAGAAGCAGGTTTGCGATGTACTCCTGTCAAAGAAGAATGCAGGCGTTGCATATAACCTTGAGCAGTCCATCGCTAACAAGATCGATTCTCTGGCTGAAAACCTCAACGCTAAGATCGCAGAGCTTGACAGCGTGATCGTAAAGGCTCAGGGCATATCTGATGCTTATGAAGCTGCTAAGTGCTACCACGATGAAGTATTCGCTACAATGCAGAGCCTGCGTGCTGTTGCAGATGAGCTTGAAACGATCGTCGGTGAAAAGTACTGGCCCTTCCCCACATACGAAGAGCTCCTGTTCAACGTATAATTATAGAGATACGTTTATTAAATCGGCTTAGAGGGGTTTTAACCCTTTAAGATAATCTGCACCCTTTTCCTATGGCTATGGCACTTTGGTGTCATAGCCACTTTTCTTTATGTAAAAATTGTGTCTATAATAACTATATTTACCGATTTTTCGTCATATTTTCACATTATCCGCTTTACAAATGAGCGAAAATGGGGTATACTGTAACAGTCAGGATTACTTATGTTATGAAAGGATTTTTAAAAAATGACCGAATACAACGACATACTCTACATTGTAGTACCCTGTTATAATGAAGAAGCAGTACTTCACGAAACATCAAAGCGACTCAAAGAGAAAATGACAACTCTCATAAACGATAAAAAGATATCCGACAAGAGCCGTGTTCTGTTTGTAGACGACGAG
>SFFP01000247.1 GCA_004556875.1 Ruminococcus flavefaciens | reverse complement strand
AGCTCTTTCTCTTATTATACAGGATTTTTATTATTAGTGGCTCACTTTTTTATTATCATTTTTGCCCTGACTGGCTCAGTTTTATTTTAGCATACATATATCTATCCACGTTGCACCGAGTCTTACATCTATTTCACTGGCTTCAAGCGGCTTCGGCATGGCATTTGTCAGTGCTTCGACGTTTATGCTGTAATCCTCAGGAGAGAGTTCAGCGGTACGCTTTGCAATTTCAAGCTTTTCTCTGATATTACCGGAAAGATATTCGTCAGCCGGGAGATATTTTCCGGTCACGCCGTCCTCAGCGTTATAAAGCGGATTCAGGAAGATAACGCCTTTCAGATCATTGTACAGTTCTTCTTCCGTTTTGCCTGTAAGTCTCTCCATAAAAGGCATATCCACCGCAGCCTTTTCGGAAATTGATACCGCAAGTGCTTCCGATGCAGTATCTACGCTGTGGATCTCGGCTTTTTGTTTTATAGTTCTCTTTGTGAACATATCGGCTTTTCTTTCAAGTTCGCCGTTTTCGTCCAGCACTTCAAGTGAGGAGAGCAGATAATAGGAACTGTCATCCGAGAAAGCATTTGCATTGCCTCTGGAATTGATAAGTCCGTATTTCTTTGTAAAGCTGTCGTAAAGATCATTCAGCTTTCTCTGCTGATCTCTGATATCAGCGTCACTGTATTCGTTCAGCTGCCAGTCGATAAGTGTTCTTACGCAGTTACGGAGTTCAACCATGCCTTTTATACGGTCAGTAGTCACTTTCGGAAGATCTTCTTTCAGGAACATACGGCTGTTTTCACGGTAATAGATATTATCGTCTATCACAGTGTAGGAGAAGTTCTTCACATCCGGGTCTGCCGGTATGCTTTTTTCTGCCTTTTCGCTTTCATCACGTATGGCTTCAGGAATGTTTCCCTGAATATTACGGACTGCTTCCTTCAGCTGTTCTTTAAGATCAGCACCTTCAATCGGAACACAGGCTGTTTCTTCAGCATTTCCGTACATTGAAAATTCCAGTCCCTGCTTCATTTCGCCCAGTATCATTTCCGGATGCTCTTCAAAATATCTGTTCACAGGTACACCGTCGGCAGTCCTGCCGAGATGAACCCAGTCCGGTTCGATGTCAAGCATCTTGTCACGCTTCTGTAGGAAGATGATATCTGACGTTACTTCTGTTCCGGCATTGTCTTTGAAAGCATTGTTCGGGAGACGTATCGCTCCGATAAGCTCTGCCCTCTGTGCGAGATATTTTCTGAAATTCGGATTTGCTTTGTCAAGAGTACCCTTTGAGGTTACAAAGGCTATAACGCCGCCTGCACGGACCTTATCAAGACTCTTGGCAAAGAAATGATCGTGAATGTTCAGATTAAGCTTATCATATCGCTTTTCCGAGAGTTTGAACTGACCGAACGGAACGTTCCCGACCGCTGCATCAAAGAAGTTATCCGGGAACTGTGTCTTTTCAAAGCCTGTTACCTGAATATCGGCAGTCTGGTAAAGCTGCTTTGCGATTTTTCCTGAAATGCTGTCAAGTTCGACACCGTAAAGGCGACTGTTACGCATTTCGTCCGGCATCATTCCGAAGAAGTTTCCGACACCCATTGCAGGTTCAAGCACGTTTCCTTCCTTAAAGCCGAGATTTGCAAGTCCTTCGTATACCGCAGATATTACAGCAGGGGAAGTGTAGAAGGCTGTGAGCGTTGAAGCCTTTGCGTTTTCGTATTCCTCAGGCGAAAGCAGAGAACGCAGCTCATTATATTCCGCAGACCATGAGGAATTGTTTGCGTCGAAAGCCTGCGGCATTCCGCCCCAGCCGACATACTTTGAAAGCACTTCCTGTTCTTCGTGGGTTGCACGTCTGTTATCTGATTCAAGTGTATTCAAGAGTTTTATTGCTTCTACATTCGCTTTATACTTTGTTTTTGCTCCACCTGTTCCGAGATCATCGTCGGTTATCTTGAAATCATGCTTTTCTCCCGTAAGCTCAGGTACATCTGCGATATTAACAGCTTTAGGAGGTTCGGGTGCCGTTTCTGTTTCCTTTTCAAAATCATTTCTGTCGAGATATCTGTAGCCGTTTTCGTACAGTTCTTCAAGCGGAACAGTTCTGAATATAGGGAACCAGTCGGTATTGTCCATGTCCTGAAGTTCAAGACGCTTGCCGCCGATATCATCTTTAAAGTCAGTAACCTTGTATCTGCCTCCGTCATACTCGATATACTCACCGACAAGGTCACTGTAGTCATCGTCCCTTGCAAGGTCGCTTATCTCTTCCATCATGCCGGCAAAGTCATCGGTGTCTGCGACAGCCTGTACTTCAGGTGTTTCTTCAGCTTCATCATCTTCATTCATGATGCGTTCAATCCTGTTTTTCTCAGATATATCTTCATCTGTGATATATCTCCTCTGTGATATAAGCATTGTAATACGGTCGGCTACTTCATTCCATGTCATTTTGACTTTGGCTTCCGGATTTCCGTAATCGCCCTTTGTCAGAAAAACGCCCTTAGCATCATGCCATTCATTGAAGCCTGAATATCCTTTGCCGCCTGTTCCATATGTTCAAAGCCGGAGGTTCCCACCTTGACTCCAAGGGTGTAAATTCTGGCTACGCCCCAATACAGCAGGCTGTCTTTGATATCTTTAAGCGCAGACCTTATGCCGCCTCCGGCAGCCGTAACGATGCAGATAGCCTGCTTGCCAAACATGGATGCTTCCGGGCGGTGAATCATGCACCGGTATCCATAATGATCCAGCAGAGCCTTCATCGCGCCGGATACGTGCATCACATATACCGGAGAAGTAAATATAAGCAGATCCGCCTCGTCGATCATTCTGGTAAACCGCTTCATGTACATAAGATAGTCCAGGCATCTCGTCTCGCTCTCCCGGATGCAGGCAGCGCATCCCCGGCAGAATTCCGGCATGTCTTTGGGAAGGAACAGTTCTGTGAGCTGGTCCCCTTCCTGCATGATCTCTTCAATCGCCAATTTCCCGACCTGATAAGTAGATCCTTTCCTCATCGTGCCATTAATCATCAGTATATTCATCTTGTCTTCTCCCCTTTTCTTTTGCATTTACATCTGGTGCCTGACAACTGCATACTCGTCCCCATAACTGTAATAG
>SFFP01000246.1 GCA_004556875.1 Ruminococcus flavefaciens | reverse complement strand
ATCAGCAGGGTTCACTTACATATAAGCGCAATACTCTTGTAAAGTTCAAGTATTACGAGGATACAGTTTTCAATTAATGAGAGATAGGGGGCGGCTCAGGTCGTCCCTATTTTAATTTGATATTGGAGGAAATATGGTAAGCTTTAACAATGACTGGGACGAGCTTCTGAAAAACGAGTTCACAAAGGATTATTATCTGAAACTGCGTCAGACTTTGATAAATGAATACAGAACACAGCGTATATTCCCGAATATGTATGATATTTATAACGCAATGAAGTACACCTCATATAACGATGTAAGATGCGTTATTATAGGACAAGACCCCTATCACGGTGAAGGTCAGGCACATGGTCTGAGCTTTTCTGTGCGAAAGGGAATTGCTCCGCCGCCGTCACTTGTGAATATCTTCAAGGAGATAAGGGACGACGTAGGTATCGACAACTTAGGCAAACACGGAGAACTGACAAAATGGGCACAGGAGGGTGTTTTACTGCTCAATTCTGTGCTTACAGTACGCGCAAATCAGGCAAGAAGTCACCACGGTATTGGCTGGGAGAACTTCACCACAGACGTTATACAGCTTCTGAACAAGCGTGAAAAACCAATGGTGTTCATGCTGTGGGGCGGTGACGCAAAGGCAAAACAGCAGTTTATAACCAATCCTGTACACCTTGTACTTAAAGCCGCACACCCAAGTCCGCTGTCAGCATATAACGGTTTCTTTGGGTGCAGACATTTTTCTAAGGCGAATAAATTCCTTGAGGAAAAAGGACTTGGACAGATAGACTGGTCGATAGATTAATTGGAGGATAAATATGCGAATAAGAGAGCTTTTTAAAGAGAAAACAGTGTTTTCATTTGAGGTGTTTCCGCCAAAAAAGACAAGCCCTGTTGAAGTTATTTACAGTACCCTTGATGAACTTAACGGTCTCAAGCCTGATTTTATCAGCGTAACCTTTGGTGCAGGAGGAAGCGGCAACAGCCGTTATGCACTTGATATAGCTTCAAAAATTAAGGACAGCGGCGTGATACCTATGCTTCATCTGCCTTGTATCAATTTTACAAAAGATGAAATAGACACTACGCTCAAAGCGGCTAAGGAACACGGAATTGAAAACCTTCTTGCACTGAGAGGCGATATCAATCCTGATGTGCCGCCTGTAGAGGATTTCCGTCACGCAAGTGACCTTATTACTTACATAAAGGAAAAAGGCGATTTTGATATTGCAGGTGCTTGTTATCCTGAGTGTCACCCTGATGCAGACAGTCTTGTTGAGGATATCATCAATCTAAGAAAAAAAGTCGATGCAGGTGCAGAACATCTTATTACACAGCTTTTCTTTGACAATGACCATTTCTATGAATTCCGCGAGAAAGCGGCTATTGCAGGTATAAATGTACCTATAGAAGCAGGTATCATGCCTGTTGTAAATAAGAAACAGATAGAGCGAATGGTCACAACCTGCGGAGCAAGTCTTCCAAGTAAGTTTGTACGCATAATGACAAAATATGAGCATAATCCTGAGGCACTGCGCGATGCAGGAATAGCTTACGCAGTAAATCAGATAGTAGATCTTGTAGCAAGCGGTGTTGACGGAATACACCTTTATACAATGAATAATCCATACGTTGCCCGCAAGATAAGCGAAGCTGTATCGGGCATACTTGGCAGATGATGGAGCTTTCCCCCATATCCAAATCAGAAGCTGCGCGGTATATGGGAGTGAAAGGCGCTCCGACAGAACTGATATCAGAAATGCTTGACCGCTGTGAAAAGCTTGTTCGTGAAAGAGTCAGACCGAAATACGTTTATCTTGAAACCTCAGTAGAGTTTACAGATGACGGCGTTATTATAGGTGCGATGAATGAACCGCTTACAGGCGACGACATAAGGCGGCATCTTAAAGGCTGTACCCGAGCTGTGCTGCTTGCGGCTACACTGTCGCAGGAGGCTGACAAGCTTATACGACAGGCGGCTGTTACAGATATGGCTGAGTCTCTGGCTATAGACTGTCTTTGCAGTGCGGCTGTAGAGCAGGTCTGTAACCGTGCCGAGGAGGAGATTTTTGCGCGGCACGATGCTCCGTACAGAACATGGCGCTTTAGTCCGGGATACGGAGACTTGCCTATATCACTTCAGCGAAGCTTTTTACTTGCACTTAATGCGCAGAGAAGAATAGGATTAACAGTCACAGACAGCTATCTGCTTATCCCATCTAAATCAGTGACCGCAATAATTGGTGTGTCTGATACACCTATAGAGAGAGGAAAGAGAGGCTGTGAAGTCTGTAACCTGCGCGAAAGCTGTGCATACAGAGCATCCGGGTTAAGCTGTAAAAAATAAAACTGTGCATATAGCCGAAATATATCACACTATAAACACAAGATATGTGATAAACTAACTATAAAAACGCCCAAATTCTATGAAATATTAATATTGACATTAACCAAAATAAAGTGCTATAATTAAGTAAGGTGCAGATAACTAATATTTGAAAAACAGGGCGATATTAAAGGAGTTAGAAAATGAAAAAAGCGAGATATTTCATTTCAGCGTTGCTCATTACATCGATGTCAATGTCTTTCCTTGCCTGCAGCAGTAAGAAGGAAGAAAAGCCGACTTACGACAAGGATATTGATTCAGGTCTCAGGGAAGAGATACGTCAGAATGCAGTAAACTCTGAGCTTCTTACAGGCGATAAGCTTGAAAACGGAGAAATAAAGTGGCTTTCTGACTGGGATATAAATCCTGATGGTACGGAAAAAAATGTCCCTACTGACCTTGCAGTATTTCAGGAGCGCTACGGCGGTAAAGTCAAATTCTACAGCTGTACCTTTGAGGAAAGGTACGATAAGCTGACAGAGTATATGAGTTCAGGTGAAGGCATAGACTTTTTCTATGGCGGCAACCTTGATGCTTTTCCGAGAGGTGCGATAAAGAAAATGTTCGTACCTGCGGACGATTATATCGATTTTGACTCTCCACTCTGGGAAGATGTTAAGGACATTAACGATCAGTTCCTCTGGAACGGAAAACATTATATGGCAGGAGTACAGGCTACAGGTGATACTGTGGCTGTAGTGTACAATAGGAAGACTGTCGCAGAAGCCGGTTTTGAAGATCCCGCTGATCTTTACGCAAG
>SFFP01000245.1 GCA_004556875.1 Ruminococcus flavefaciens | reverse complement strand
CTGATGAGGTATCTGCACAGTGTCAGGTTTACACAATGTTAGATTCAGCCGCTGATCTGATAGCTACCTGCGGTTCTTACGGCGTATTACAGTATATCGAGTCTCAGAACGCCATAGGCTATTGCTATAACGGTGAAAGCTTCACAATCGGAGAATATCAGACCTTCAACGAGGGCAGCTTCAATAAGGAGTTTGACTTTTATAATAACGAAGGAAGTGCCTCATCGGGTGCTCTTATCCGCTATGAAGTAAACGGTGACGAAGTTACACTTGCAAAATACGAGGAATATCTCCACCCATACCGCGACTATGTCACAGCAGAAGTCGGAAGAAAATATACTTTCGGCGATGATGCTGTAAATTACGCTATAAACTGCTCAGAAAGCTGGAATACCGTACTTACCGATACCCAGAAGGAACTTTTCAGAGAACGTCTTAACGCTGTGATCGCAGAAGCTGAACTCATGGACGCAGCTTTTGAGATAGTTGACCTTGATCTTAACGGTATCCCTGAGGTAGTTCTCTCAACAGGCGTTCTTGAAGACTCACAGGTACGCATTTTCTATCTCGATGAGGACGGCATCAAGGAACTCAATACCTCCTGCGACGACGACGGCGGTATCCATTTTGATATGACTTCAAAGATATTCTACTCAACAAATTATGAGGGAAACGTTCAGTGCTGGTCAATGGCAGGTGCAGATATCTCAAACTTCAAGCCGTCAGACAGCACTATGTGCTGCGGCAGAAAATACGCTCTTACCGCTGAGAATATCGCAAACGTTTTCAGCGGCGAAGAAGCCGTTAGTGATGAAGAAGCCGTTAGCGGTGAAGAGAATAATGGCTAAATCCAAATATATATACACCTGTAATCAGTGCGGCTATGAAAGCTCGAAATGGAACGGAAAATGCCCTTCCTGCGGCGCATGGAACAGCTTTGAAGAGGATATAGCCGACACTTCACCTGCTGGAAGCCGTTCATCATCAGCAGGCGGCGCTGTCCCCGACCTTTCTGACAGTATACTTGAACTTGAGGACATCGGTGCTGACAGCGATGTGCGCTATGACACAGGTATAGGTGAGCTTAACAGAGTCCTCGGAGGCGGTCTTGTAAAAGGTTCGCTGGTACTTCTCGGCGGTGAGCCGGGTATCGGAAAAAGTACCATACTTCTTCAGATATGCCAGTTTCTTGGCGAGGAGCACTCAGTACTCTATGTATCGGGAGAAGAGTCTGCCCGTCAGATAAAGCTCCGCGCTCAGCGCCTCGGAGTTGACACAGAAAACCTTTATCTCCTTACTGCTACAGACGCAGAAGCCATCGCACAGACAATTGCTTCAAGTGCTCCTGATATTGCTATAATCGACTCGATACAGACCACGAGCATAAGTCATATCACTTCCAGTCCGGGAAGTCTGACTCAGGTGAGAGAGTGCACAAATCTGTTCATGCACACTGCCAAAAATCAGGAAATACCTATAATCATTGTCGGTCACGTAAACAAGGACGGCGCTATCGCAGGACCAAAAGTTATGGAGCATATCGTTGACGCTGTTCTGTACTTCGAGGGTGAAAGGCATCAGAGCTACCGTATTCTCCGCGCTGTAAAAAATCGTTTCGGCTCAACAAATGAGATAGGCGTTTTTGAAATGCTGGACAAGGGACTGCGTGAAGTCTCAAATCCGTCGCAGATGCTTCTGGAGGGTCGTCCCCACAACGTATCGGGAACTTGTGTTGCCTGTGTTATGGAGGGAAGCAGACCTATTCTTGCAGAGGTACAGGCGCTTGCGGCTAAGACCAGTTATTCAGCTCCGCGCCGTATGGTAACGGGATTTGACTTCAACAGGCTCAATATCATAATCGCTGTGCTTGAAAAGCGTCTCGGAATATTCATTGGAAGCCTTGATGTATACCTCAATATCGTCGGCGGATTCAGACTTGATGAGCCTGCAGGCGACCTGCCTGTGGCAATGGCGCTCTACTCAGGCATAATGGATAAACAGATAAGCGAACAGCTCATCGCCTTCGGAGAGATAGGTCTCGGCGGCGAGATACGCTCAGTATCACACATAGTACAGCGTATTCGCGAGGCTGAGCGTATGGGATTTACGACCTGTGTTGTGCCTAAGCAGTCCATGTCAGCTATCGACCCTAAGGACTACAGCATTGACATAATCCCTGCAAGTACGCTTAAACAGGCTTTTGCCGTGATAAAATAGCATTATGGGCGTAAATGATATCGTTTTTTCAACAGATACTAACATCGGATACTGCATAACTGCTCTTGTGTATCTCATGCTGCCGATAGCTGCATTTTTTATTATGCGAAAATATAACGCTGCGACGCTTCTGCCTGTTATTGCAGGTATCATCACTTATTTCCTTTCCACACGCCTGAGCGATGCAGTTATACATCTTGTCCTGTTTTCGGCTTCATTCGCACAGAAAGCAGCCGCTTCCGCAGAACTGGTCTGTATTACGGAAGAAGTCGGCAGGTGGCTTGCCATGAAGTATCCCCTGTCAAATGTAAAGACCTCGGCTGCGGCAGTATGCTATGGAATAGGTCATGCAGGCCTTGAATGCTGGATAAGATGTGTTCAGACCTTCAAAATAATCGGCTATGGTCAGACACTCAGCACTGACGGAATATCCGCCTTTACATCAGAAAAAAGTCAGAAGGCTGCCGAAAGTATCACTCAGCAGCTAAAGATCTATGCGGACAATAATTTCTTTTACAGTATACTCGACCAGATGAGTATTTTCACCAATTTTGGTTTTCACATCTGTCTTTCACTGATGATATTCCGAAAGATGAACGAAAACGGCTTTAAAAAGCGCTGGCTCCTGAGAGCAATAATACTTCACTATCTGCTGAATGTAAGTGTGTGGCTGGTTTCACTGACCCATATTATTATACTGCAAAAGCTGACAGGCATTATCGTCGGTATTGGTATAATCATCTATGTGTGCAGAAAAACAGATATCCGCCAAGTCATAGACGAAATACTCTATCCTGCACCTCAGATACCATATGAAAATAATTGATCCCGAAAACTGTAACAACAGCTCTCGGGATCTTTTTTACGCTTTTACAGCGTTATTTTCAGCAGCAGCTCTTGCCTTGATATCCTTACTGAATATGAACTTGAACACCGTC
>SFFP01000013.1 GCA_004556875.1 Ruminococcus flavefaciens | reverse complement strand
CTTCTGAAAGTCATAGGTTTTTCTGAAGATATCGTAAGCAAGGCTCTTGAAGAGCTGTAAAAAATAAGGCACTCTGTCACAATTCAGAGTGCCTTTTTATTACTGTTATATTTTCTGACTGCCAGTTGACCAGACGTGCTTGTCGTTCTTGTTTACAGGCTTATTCTGCGCCATAACGCCCGCCAGCGCATGAGGTACATAAGGCTCTTCAAGATAAGCTGTCTCCTCTGCCGTAAGTTCAAGCTCTACAGCCTTTGCTGCGCCCTCGATGTGATGAAGCTTTGTAGCTCCCACAACAGGAGAAGTTACCTTAGTGAGCAGCCATGCAAGAGATACCTCTGTCATGGAAACGCCGTGCTTTTCAGCCAGCTCTGCCACACGCTTTATTATGACTTCGTCCTGCTCCTTTGTTGCGTCATATTTGAACTTAGCGTAGCTGTCCTCCTCGGCACGTTTAGAAGTTTCGCCGGGAAGTCTTGCCAGTCTGCCGCTTGCAAGTGCGCTGTACGGAGTCATTGCAATATTATCCTCATTGCAGAGCATAGCCATTTCGCGCTCTTCCTCTCGGAATATGAGATTGTAATGTCCCTGTACACTTACAAACTTAGCAAAGCCTTCCTTTTCTGCAAGAGCATTTGCCTTTGCAAGCTGCCACGCATAGCAGTTTGAGATGCCGATATATCTTGCTTTTCCTGCTCTGACAACTCTGTTGAGACCGTCAAGGATATCATATACAGGCGTATTCCAGTCCCACATATGATAAATGTACAGGTCAACATAGTCCATGCCAAGATTTTCGAGGCTCTTGTTTATCATGCGCTCTATATGCTGCTGACCTGTTATGCCTGCTTCGATATCGTCAGGAGTTCTCGGCAGAAACTTTGTAGCTACGACAACCTCGTCGCGCTTTGCAAAGTCGCGGAGCGCTCTGCCCACATACTGCTCACTTGTGCCGGACTGATAGCCGATAGCAGTATCATAAAAATTCACGCCAAGCTCAAGACCGCGCTTTATTATCTCACGGGAATGTTCCTCGTCAAGCGTCCATGAGTGCTGACCGTTCTTTGAATCGCCAAATCCCATACAGCCCATACAGATACGTGAAACATTAAGGTCTGAATTTCCAAGTTTAGTGTACTTCATAACTTACCTCCTAACAGCTGCATAACGCAGGAATGAATTATTTCATAAATGCTGTGCATTTTAAAGTCCATTTTTGCTTCGCGCATGGCTTGAAGCTGCTTTTCAGTCGCTACTGAATACGGATAGAC
The DNA here is from genome assembly GCA_004556875.1 of Ruminococcus flavefaciens. Taxonomy (GTDB): domain Bacteria; phylum Bacillota; class Clostridia; order Oscillospirales; family Ruminococcaceae; genus Ruminococcus; species Ruminococcus flavefaciens_S. Next base: position 17,577 of record SFFP01000013.1, on the reverse strand, counting down.
TCCGAAAAGAAACGGAAAGAACACGAAGATAAAGCTTTCGGTATCTGTATCGGGAAAGAATTTCCGCAGACAATTTCTCACTGCATCAAGAGAAGCACCATAAGCCGACTTGAACTCTGTAAGCCGCTCAGGACGTGAATTTTCCTCCATATCATAATGATTCATGGCAAGCAATTTCAGAAGTTTCTCATGCTTTTCCAATGAAAGCGCGAGTACATCAGCAAATCCCTCAGCATTCATGGTATCATTTTTCTCAGCAACTGTATTTATCTCATCTGCCCAAAGCTCATACTCACGCTGCATGATAGCAAGAAATATCTCCTCTTTTGTCTGAAAATAATTGTATATAGACGGACGGGAAAAACTTGTTTCCACGCTTATTTCCTTCAGCGTGATCTCTTTAAAACTCATAGTCTGATAAAGCTTTTCGCAGGCATTAATTATCTCTTCTTTTCGCGAAGCCGTCAGCTCGGGTGAACCCTTTGGCATACCAACTCCCCCTTTTACTATAAAGCTATCTCTTTAAAGATATTATACCAGTATTCTGACACAGCGTCAATATAAATCTGCGCATTTATTTTAATTCAGCATTTTGCACTGATATACTGCTTCAATTTTGTCTGAATATGCCAAAGGGACAGCTCATCTCAGAAGCTGTCCATTTATTTGCGCTTATTTTTTCGGCTTTCTTGCAACGCAGTGCATACGGCAAAATCCCCGTATCTCAAACGATTCCATGTGAAGTCCTGCGTTCCTGCAAAGCTTTCTGATCTCTTCTCTTCCGTATATCCTTACATCGCCCTTTCCTGCAAGGTGTATCAGCGGCATTTCTATGTGATTGCAGAACCATCGTACCGCTGACGATTTCATGGTCATATCGCGCAGTATCAGTCTGCCATTCGGACGCAGTACGCGGTAAACACTGTTGAAGAAGGACTGCGGATCGGGATAATGATGAAAACTCTCACAGCATATCACCACATCAAACGACTCAGCCTCAAACGGAAGATTTTCGCAGTCGCCAACAACCAGATCAACGTTCTTCATGTTTTTAGCCTTTGCCACCTCTATCATTTTAGGTGTCAGGTCAATACCTGTATAGTGCTTTTCGGGATACTTCTCATGTAAAAGCGTCAGCATAGGGCCGCTTCCGCAGCCGCAGTCAAGAAGATCACTGAACGGCTCTTTTTCGAGCTCTGCCAGTACATCGGGATAGTCCTTTTTGCACATATTGTAAACGCCTGCATGGTCTGATTCATAGACCTCAGCGGCTTTTGTGAATTCCTTAACGGAAAGCTCCTTGTATTCCTTAGCAGTCATAGTAAAACCTCCATAAGATTGTTAGTATATGCAAACTATATTCTTATTGTACCATATTTCCTGCAATAAAGCAAGCCGTATGTAAAAAATTATGGCTGACACCGCTATTTCCGCAGTATCAGCCATATCTCTCATTTATTCAGTTCCTTGCTTTTGTAAGCGTCAGGACTTATTTCAACATTTTCTCCGCAGACTACCTCTTTAAGATCTTCACAGCCTGCAAATGCCCATGCGTATATTTTTTTCATACCCTTGCCGCATACTATCCTTTTGAGCTGTTTACACTCCTTGAAAGCAAATGGCGGTATAGATGCCAGTTTATCGGGAAGAACTATCTCCTCAACACCGCATCTGCAAAAGGTATATCCCCATAAGTATCTCAGTTCTGATGACAGTCTGATAGTTTTAAGAGCGCTGCAGCCGTCAAAAACAAATTCGCCCATATCAGTCACCGTATCCGGAATAGTTACGGATGTTATCTCATCATGTCCCATAAATACCTTATCACAGATAACTGTGACTTTAGTTCCGCCGTAATTATCGGGAACAACTACTTCCTTTTCATCGCCCTCATAACCGACTATGCTATAGGTATGGTCCTCTATCTGACCAAACAAAAAATTCTGCATTGTGCCCTCCTGTGATATGTTTTATAGTATGGTCTATTATAACATAAAAATCTAAAAATATCAACAGTCATGGGTTCTGAACTTTCGTCTGATACAGCTATACCGCGAAGGAGGAAACAGCGGCTCTGCGCTTAGACTCCGAAAAGAAGCTTGTCATATGCTGGGAATGGCCAGTATGTCTCGGCAGTAATGGTTTCTGCCTTGTCTGCGGCGCTGCGGAGCTTATCCATTGCAGGGAGAACTGTATCCCTTACAAATTCAGATGCCTTAACGATAACATCTATGCCTCTGAACTTTTCCACTGCCTTTTCAAGAGCCGCAGTTGCAGTGTCCATTTCGTCGATAAGCTCTGAAAGCTCTGTTACAAGCTTTGTCTCATACTTGCAGGCTGCTTTTGAAACGCTCTTCTTTACTGCTACCGCACTTGCTGTGTCAGCCGCAAATTTAGCTACAGCAGGGATTATCTCCTTGCGAGCCATATCTATCATGGTAACAGCCTCGATGTTGACTGTCTTGATGTAGTTTTCAAGCATTATATCGCGGCGCGAGAATATCTCGGCTTCGGTAAATATACCGTGAGATGTGAGCATTTCCACATTCTTTTTGTCGCAGATATGAGGCATAGCGTCAGCAGTAGTTTTAAGGTTCATGAGTCCGCGCTTTTCAGCCTCAGCTATCCAAGCATCGTCATAGCCGTTTCCGTTAAAGATTATACGCTTGTGCTCCTTGATAGTCCTGCGGATAAGGTCGTGGAGCGCCTTGTTGAAGTCCTTAGCCTTTTCAAGCTTGTCTGCAAACTGTCTCAGCACCTCGGCTACAGCCGCATTAAGGTGGATATTTGCGCAGGAAATGCTGTTTGAAGAACCAAGCATACGGAACTCAAACTTATTTCCTGTAAATGCAAAAGGAGATGTACGGTTTCGGTCCGTTGTATCCTTGCTGAACTGTGGGAGCACATCAACGCCCAGCTTCATCTTCTCCTTAGCTGTGCCGCCGTATGGTACGTCCTTTTCAATAGCGTCAAGAACCGCTGTAAGCTCATCTCCGAGGAATATGGATATAACAGCAGGCGGAGCTTCATTTGCTCCCAGACGGTGGTCGTTGCCTGCGGTAGCTACTGAAAGTCTCAGTAAGTCCTGATAGTCGTCAACAGCCTTGATAACTGCTGCAAGAAAAAGCAGAAACTGCGCATTCTCAGCAGGAGTCTCTCCTGGTGAGAGCAGATTTTCGCCCTGGTCTGTGGAAATAGACCAGTTGTTGTGCTTGCCTGAACCGTTTACGCCTGCAAACGGCTTTTCATGGAGCAGGCACACAAGGTTATGACGGAGAGCAACTTTCTGCATTACCTCCATAGTGAGCTGATTGTGGTCTGCGGCAATATTTGTTGTATCGTAGATAGGTGCAAGCTCATGCTGTGCAGGAGCTACTTCATTATGCTTTGTCTTTGCAAGGATACCAAGTTTCCAGAGCTCGCGGTCAAGGTCAGCCATGTACTCGGCAACTCTCGGCTTGATAGAACCGAAATAATGGTCGTCCATTTCCTGTCCCTTAGGAGGCATAGCACCAAAGAGAGTTCTACCTGTCATCATAAGGTCCTTTCTCTGCTTCCACATATCGCGGTCAACAAGGAAGTATTCCTGTTCAGGTCCGACAGATGTCTTTATGCTTCTCACCTTTGTATTGCCGAAAAGCCTGAGGATACGCAGAGCCTGCCTGTTGATAGCTTCCATTGAGCGGAGAAGCGGAACTTTCTTATCAAGAGCCTCACCTGTGTATGAGCAGAACGCTGTCGGGATATAGAGAGTGCCGTCCTTGATGAAAGCGTATGAAGTCGGGTCCCACGCTGTATAGCCTCTTGCTTCGAATGTTGCGCGGAGTCCGCCTGATGGGAATGATGATGCGTCAGGCTCGCCCTTAACAAGCTCCTTGCCCGAAAACTCCATGATAACTCTGCCATCAGGTGCAGGAGATATAAAGCTGTCATGCTTTTCAGCGGTAACACCTGTCATTGGCTGAAACCAGTGAGTGTAATGAGTTGCGCCAAGCTCTATTGCCCAGTCCTTCATAGCAGCGGCTACAGCGTTAGCGACTGAAATATCGAGAGGTGTTCCCCTGTCAATAGTTCTCTTCAGCGACTTATAAACCTTTTCCGAAAGCGTAGCCTTCATTATTCTGTCGTCAAATACCATTGAACCAAAATACTCTGTTACCTTTTCCATGATCATTCTCCTTTTCTATCAAGTGAAGCTTTTATAAAGTCCGCAAACAGCTTGTGCGGCTTGTTGGGACGTGATTTGAATTCAGGGTGGAACTGTACTCCCACGAACCACGGATGTTCGGGAAGTTCCACTATTTCAACAAGCTTTTCATCGGGTGAAAGTCCTGCTATGTTAAGTCCGTTTGCTGTAAGTATCTTCCTGTACGCATTGTTGAATTCATAGCGGTGGCGGTGACGCTCATATATCAGCTCATCACCGTAAATACTGCGGCAGCGTGAACCTTCCGCGAGCTTGCATGGATAGAGTCCAAGCCGCATCGTTCCGCCCTTCTGGTCGATATTTCTCTGCTCGTCCATAATGTCAATGACAGGATACGGAGTTTCACCGAATTCCGCAGAATTTGCATTATCAAGTCCACATACGTTTCTCGCATATTCTGTGACTGACATCTGCATACCGAGACAAATTCCAAAAAACGGCACTTTATTCTCACGGGCATAGCGTATCGACTCTATCATTCCCTCGACACCGCGGTGACCAAATCCGCCCGGGACTATGATACCGTCGCAGTCTGCGAATACTTCTGCTGAATTGTCAGCAGTTACTTCCTCAGAGTCTATCCACTTTATCTCAACAGCCGCATCGTTGACTATGCCGCCGTGACGCAGGGCTTCTGCTACAGAGAGATAAGCGTCGTGAAGCTCTACATATTTTCCGACAAGTCCTATAGTTACATTTTTGTGAGCATTTTCTGCACGGCGTACCATTTCCGTCCATTCCGTAAGGTCGGGAGTATTGTCCGCGATACCAAGATGACGGCACACAGAATGTGCAAGTCCCTCATCTTCAAGCCACAGCGGTACTTCATACAGCGATGGTGCGGTAAGATTCTGGATAACATCCTCCTTGCGGATATTACAAAACAGCGCTATCTTTTCAGCCATGTCATCGGGTATGCGCTTTTCGGTGCGGCAGACAATGATATCAGGCTGTATGCCAATGGAAAGAAGCTCCTTTGTCGAGTGCTGTGTAGGCTTGGATTTAAGCTCCTCAGAACCTGCAATGTACGGCACAAGAGTAACGTGTATGTAACATACATTCTCGCGTCCCTGCTCAGTACCCACCTGCCTGATTGCTTCAAGAAAGGGCGTTGACTCGATATCGCCCACAGTACCGCCTATCTCTGTTATAACAACATCTGCACCTGCTTCATTTGCGGCGCTGTAGACTCTGTCCTTTATCTCATTAGTGATGTGAGGAATGACCTGTACTGTGCCGCCGAGATAGTCGCCGCGGCGCTCCTTTGTAATGACGTTCCAGTAGATCTTTCCTGTTGTCACGTTGGAATGAACTGACAGATTTTCGTCCACGAAACGCTCATAGTGACCGAGGTCAAGGTCAGTCTCAGCACCGTCATCGGTGACGAATACCTCACCGTGTTGGAATGGCGACATAGTGCCGGGGTCTACATTGATATAGGGGTCGAATTTCTGTATCGTTACCTTATATCCGCGCTGTTTGAGGAGTCTGCCCAGTGATGCGGCTGTAATGCCCTTTCCCAGACCCGAAACGACTCCGCCTGTTACAAAAATGAACTTTGACATTTGCATATGCTCCTTGAAAAACATTTATGATAAAGGCGATCTGCGGAAATTGGGAGATTCTTGGATTTTTGTATCCGCAGATGCCTCTGTCAGCTTATGATCTTTCCCACTCCTCTGAATCATGGAGTGCGTTGTAGCCTTCCTCGCCTGTTCTTATCTTGATAACGTTCTCGATGTCATAAATGAACATCTTTCCGTCACCGTAGTTGCCTGTATAAAGTGCAGACTTAGCGGCGCTTACTACCTTATCAACAGGAACTGCGCATACTGCTATCTCTGCCTTTACCTTAGGGAGAAGGTTCATTTCAACCGTAGTTCCGCGGTAGTAATTTCTCTGACCGTTCTGCATACCACAGCCCATTACATTGGTAACTGTGATGCCCTTAACGTCTATAGCTTCCATAGCTTCTATGAAATCCTGAAGCTTCTGCTGTTTGAATACGACAACGATATTTGTCATCTTAGGTCTTCCGTCAGGAGCAGGTGCGGAGTAATTCTCTACCTTAACCGCCTCGTCAACAGGCACTTTCACAACGCTCTTTGCATCGTCCTTTGTATATCCCTTCATTGAGATATCGCCCATAGCAGGAGCAAAATCAGCATATGAGGAAATGAGTCCGTGCTCTGTGATGTCAAGACCGAGCACCTCTTCCTGCTCAGAAGCGCGAAGACCGATAGTTTTCTTTATAACAAGGAATGTAACCGTAATTGTTATTGCTGCCCATGCTGCGACTGACACAAATCCGAGAAGCTGTAAGCCGAGCTGTTCAAATCCGCCGCCGTAGAAAAGTCCCTCAGCCTTTATGCCGCCGTTTTCAAGCTGTATAGCATAGCCGGGAGCTTCCGATGTTGCAAAGAGACCGACTGCGATAGTTCCCCATATACCGTTCATCATGTGAACTGCAACTGCACCTACAGGATCGTCGATGTGGAGCTTATAATCAAGGAGCCATACTCCGAAGCATACGAGAAATCCCGAAACTACGCCTACTGCAATAGAACCGAAGCAGTCCATGACATCACAGCCTGCTGTAATTCCTACAAGACCTGCAAGTGAAGCATTAAGACACATTGAAACATCAGGCTTGCCGTATTTTATCCATGTGAATACCATACAGGTAACTGTTGCAACAGCAGGTGCTACAGTAGTTGTAAGGAATATTGAGTCAAGCTGTCCTACAGTTGAAGCAGCAGCAGGGTTGAAGCCGTACCAGCCGAACCAGAGAATGAATACGCCCAGTGCGCCGATAGTAAGGTTGTGACCGGGGATAGCGTTTACCTTGATCTCTCCCTTTTTGTTTTTCTGGAACTTGCCAATACGTGCGCCGACTATCTTTGCACCTATAAGTGCGCAGATACCGCCTACCATATGTATAGCACATGAACCTGAAAGATCGTGGAAGCCAAGCTGTGCGAGCCAGCCGCCGCCCCATATCCAGTGTGCTTCAACTGGATATATAAGTGCACTGATTATTCCTGAGTAAATACAATATGAAAGGAATTTTGTTCTCTCAGCCATTGCACCTGAAACAATAGTCGATGTTGTGGCACAGAATACAAGGTTGAACACGAACTGATCCCATTCAAAATTGCTGTAGCTTGTAAATATGTCAAATCCGGGCTGTCCGATGAGACCTGCTGCATCCTCACCGAACATGAGTCCGAAGCCGATGAGTATGAACATTACTGTACCGATACAGAAGTCCATGAGGTTTTTCATAATGATATTGCCTGCGTTCTTTGCGCGGGTAAAACCTGTCTCTACCATTGCGAAGCCTGCCTGCATAAAGAATACAAGTGCGACCGCTATCATAAACCATACGCCAAATACTGTTTTGTCTGTATGCTCAGTCAATTCCTGAATGATTGCCTGTGCGTCCATAATTATTCCTCCTAAGATTAAGATACAGCATAAATATCAAAGGGGTGCAGAAGTCCTGAGACTTCATACACCCCTTTGTGTATGGAATTAGCGCTTAAACCAAAAAAGAGAGCTACGGATACCATATCCGCAGCTCCCTTGCTGTTTACAATGCCATTATATTCCCTTTTCGCAGATTTGTCAATAGCTTTTTTGAATTTTGACGTATCGCACATTTTTAGTTTGAGGTTAGCAGAAAATAACTGTAGAATTTCAACGAAACCTGTCAAATCACGATTTTCCCTATTGACATTTCCTCTTTAACGTGCTAATATAAATGCAGGAACAAGGACGTTTGAGCAGACTATCTGTCTGCCCGAACGTCTTTTTTTATTACATCGGTGCAGATCAATGGCGCTCTGCATCGGAAAGGCAAGTGAATGATATGGATTTATTCAGAAACGAAGCTCCATATGAGCAGCAGGGACTCTATGATCCCCGATTTGAACACGATAACTGCGGCATAGGTGCTGTAGTGAATATCAAGGGAGAGCAGTCAAGATACGTTGTTGACAGTGCTCTCACCATAGTCGAAAAGCTTGAACACCGCGCAGGCAAGGACGCTGAGGGCAAAACAGGCGACGGTGTCGGAATACTTGTACAGATGCCACACAGCTTCTTTATAAGTGAGACTTCAAAAATGGGATATGATATCGGCGGCAAAGGCGATTTCGGCGTGGGAATGTTCTTTTTTCCGCAGAATGAAATGAAGCGCGGACAGGCTATGAAGCTTTTCGAGCTTATCACTGAAAAAAACGGCATAGAATTCATCTGCTGGCGTGATGTGCCCGTATCATCGGATATTCTCGGTCAGAAAGCTCTTGAAAGTATGCCGCACATAATGCAGGCTTTTGTTAAGCGTCCACAGGAATGTCCGCAGGGACTTGACTTTGACCGCAGACTATTTATCGCAAGGCGTGAATTTGAACACTCCAACGAAAATACCTATGTCTGCTCACTTTCAAGCCGTACTATCGTGTACAAGGGAATGTTCCTCGTTGATGAACTGAGGCGCTTTTATAAAGACCTCCAGAGCAATGACTTCGTTTCTGCTATCGCAATGGTACATTCACGATTCTCTACCAATACTAATCCAAGCTGGCAGAAGGCTCACCCTAACCGTTTTATCGTACATAACGGCGAGATAAATACTATCACAGGCAATGCCGACAAGATGCTTGCCCGTGAGGAGAGTATGTCCTGCGAAACTCTGAAAAATGATATGTACAAGATACTCCCTGCCATTGATGTAAACGGCTCGGACTCCGCAAGGCTTGACAATGCTCTTGAATTTATGGTGATGTCGGGAATGCCCCTTCCCCTTGCAGTAATGATAACTATTCCCGAACCATGGAAAAACGACAAGACTATCTCACGCTCCAAATACGACCTGTATCAGTATTACGCAACTATGATGGAGCCGTGGGACGGTCCTGCGTCTATCATATTTTCAGACGGCGAGGTAATGGGGGCTGTCCTTGACAGAAACGGCCTTCGCCCGTCACGTTACTGCGTTACAAAAGACGGCTATCTCATACTTTCATCTGAGACAGGCTGTATAGATATATCTCCCGAAAATATTGTGAAAAAGGACCGTCTCCGCCCGGGAAAAATGCTCCTTGCAGATACAATGCAGGGGCGCATGATAGAGGACGACGAGATAAAGTCGGCATATGCGCTCAGACAGCCTTACGGCGAGTGGCTGGACTCAAATCTTGTAAGACTTCACGACCTTCATATCCCGAACAAGGGCGTTGAGACCTACTCAGCCGAGGAACTTACAAAGCTTCAGAAGGCTTTCGGATACTCCTATGAGGATATCCGCACTTCTATCCTGCCAATGGCTGAAAAAGGCGCAGAGCCTATAGCTTCAATGGGAAGTGATATCCCTCTGCCGCCCCTCGACAAACAGTCTCCGCCTCTTTTCAACTATTTCCGCCAGCTCTTCGCGCAGGTCACAAATCCGCCGTTTGACGCTATCCGCGAGGAAATAGTTACTGATACCAGCGTTTACATCGGCAAGGACGGAAATCTCCTTGAAGAGCGTCCCGAAAACTGTCATGTCCTCAAGATAGAAAATCCTATCCTTACGGAAACTGATATGCTGAAGATAAAGGCGCTCAGCTCAAAGGGACTGAAAAGCGCTGTTATCCCGATAACCTACTACATCGGCACTTCACTTGAAAAGGCTATAGAAAGGCTTTTCATCGAGGCTGACAAGGCTTATCGCGACGGTGCTTCCATACTCATTCTCTCTGACCGAGGTGTAGATGAATTCCATTGTCCTATACCTTCCCTCCTTGCAGTTTCAGCACTCCAGCAGCACCTCGTTTCAACAAAAAAGCGCACTGCTGTTGCAATGATATTAGAGTCCGCTGAGCCGAGAGAGGTGCACCATTTTGCCGCACTTCTCGGCTATGGCGCTTGTGCGGTAAATCCATACCTTGCACATGAAACTATCCGCTCACTTATCGAGGACGGCACTCTTGACAAGGACTTTTACGCTGCCGAGGACGACTACAATTCAGCTATCCTGCACGGCATCGTCAAGATAGCGTCAAAAATGGGAATATCCACTGTGCAATCCTATCAGGGCAGCAAGCTTTTTGAAGCTATCGGTATCTCCAAAGAGCTTATAAACAAGTATTTTTCGGGAACTGTAAGCCGTATCGGCGGCATAGGTCTTGCCGATATCAGCCGCCGCACCGAAAAGCTCCACACCCTTGCATATGATCCGATGGGACTTGCTGTAAATGATAATATCGGCAGTGCAGGCAGCCATAAGCTCCGCAGCGGAAAATCCGAGCACCTTTATACTCCCGAAACAATACATCTGCTCCAGCAGGCGGCTATGACAGGCAGCTATGATATATTCAAAAAATACAGCGAATGTATCACCCGTGAGGACAACGAGCTGACGCTGAGAAGCCTGCTCGATATCAGATTTGACGAAAACAGCGGTATCCCGATAGACGAAGTAGAGTCAGCCGAGAGCATCTGCAAGCGCTTCAAGACGGGTGCTATGTCCTATGGCTCTATCTCACAGGAGGCTCACGAATGTATGGCTGTAGCCATGAACCGTATCGGCGGAAGGTCCAACAGCGGCGAGGGCGGAGAAAGTCCTGAAAGACTGACCTCTGACCGCTGTTCAGCTATAAAGCAGGTGGCTTCGGGACGCTTCGGCGTTACAAGCGAATATCTGGTATCTGCACAGGAGATACAGATAAAAATGGCACAGGGTGCAAAGCCGGGTGAAGGCGGTCATCTGCCTTCGGGAAAGGTCTATCCGTGGATCGCTAAGACCCGTCACTCCACCGCAGGCGTGGGACTTATCTCACCTCCGCCTCATCATGATATATACTCTATCGAAGACCTGGCTCAGCTTATCTATGACCTGAAAAATGCCAACGACAAGGCACGTATCTCAGTTAAGCTTGTCTCGGAAGCAGGCGTTGGCACTGTTGCCGCAGGCGTTGCCAAAGCAGGTGCGCAGGTAATACTCATCTCAGGCTATGACGGCGGCACAGGTGCAGCTCCGAGAAGCTCAATTTACAACGCAGGACTTCCCTGGGAGCTCGGACTTGCCGAAGCTCATCAGACACTTATGCTCAACGGTCTGCGCTCAAGGGTACGTATAGAGACTGACGGCAAGCTCATGACAGGACGCGATGTACTGGTCGCTGCACTGCTGGGTGCTGAGGAATTCGGCTTCGCAACAGCTCCACTTGTTACAATGGGCTGTGTGATGATGAGAGTCTGCAACCTTGACACCTGCCCTATGGGAATTGCAACCCAAAATCCCGAGCTTAGAAAGCGTTTCCGCGGCAAGCCCGAATATATCGTGAACTTCATGCACTTCATCGCGCAGGAGCTTCGTGAATACATGGCTAAGCTGGGCATACGCACTGTTGACGAGCTTGTAGGACGCACTGACCTGCTCATACCGAAGAATGACACTCACGGCATTGATTTCTCTGCTATACTCAATGGCTCTGACGGACAGAGCTGTCAGCATTTCAATGAAAAAGATGTTTACGATTTTGCACTTGACAGCACCATAGACAGACGTGTTATAATTAAGAAGCTGGGAAGTGCTCTGAAAAGCGGTACAGCCAAGTCTGTTACCGTTGATGTTGTGAACACAGACCGCTCTGTGGGTACTCTCACAGGCTCTGAAATAACAAGGATACACGGCGAGAACACACTTTCTGACGACACATTCACTGTAAAATGCAGCGGAAGCGGAGGACAGTCATTCGGCGCGTTCATTCCAAAAGGACTTACACTTCAGCTCTGCGGCGACAGCAACGACTACTTCGGCAAGGGGCTTTCGGGCGGAAAGCTGGTACTCTATCCGCCGAAAAATTCATCATTCAAGGCTGACGAAAATATCATAGTCGGAAACGTTGCACTCTACGGCGCTACTTCGGGAAAAGCCTTTATCAATGGCGTTGCAGGCGAGCGATTCTGCGTGAGAAACTCAGGTGCAGTCGCAGTCTGCGAGGGCACAGGCGACCACGGCTGTGAGTACATGACGGGCGGACGTGCAGTAATTCTCGGAAGAACAGGCAAGAACTTCGCCGCAGGAATGTCGGGCGGTATCGCATATGTTCTCGATGAGGAGCACGACCTGTACACACGTCTTAACAAGGCTCTTGTATCTCTTGAAGCTGTAACGGATGACGAGGATATCGCCGAGCTCAAAGCTATCATTGAGGAACACGCACAGACAACAGGTTCGGAAAAAGCAAAGGCTGTACTCAGCGATTTCGATAACTATATCCCGAAGTTCAAGAAGATAATCCCTCATGATTATGCAAAGATACAAAGCACTGTAAAGGCACTTGAAAAGACAGGTGTCCCACACGAAAAAGCCGAAATAGAAGCCTTTGAGCTTATCAGAAAGGAGGCGTGAGCCATGGGAAAGGCAACAGGATTTCTTGAATATACAAGATGTGAAACATCCGCAAAAGAACCGACTGAACGCATAAAGGACTTTAATGAATTCCACATTCCGCTCACCGATGAGCAGAGGTGCGAACAGGCGGCAAGATGTATGGACTGCGGAGTTCCATTCTGCCAGAACGGAAAAATGCTCTGCGGCATGATATCAGGCTGTCCGCTGAACAATCTTATCCCCGAATGGAACGACCTGCTTTATCACGGACAGAAGGAACAGGCTCTGAGCCGACTGCTCATGACCAATAATTTTCCCGAATTCACGTCAAGAGTCTGCCCTGCGCTCTGCGAAAAAGCCTGCACCTGCGGACTTGACAGCTCTCCTGTAACTGTAAGGGAAAACGAAAAGGCTATCATCGAAAACGGCTTTGAAAACGGACTCATACAGCCTCAGATACCAAAAGTACGCAGCGGCAAAAAGGTGGCAGTCATCGGCTCAGGTCCGTCAGGACTTGCAGCAGCGGATACTCTCAACAAGCGCGGTCACAGCGTCACAGTATTTGAACGCTCAGACCGTATCGGCGGACTTCTCATGTACGGTATCCCGAATATGAAGCTTGAAAAGCACATCATTCAGCGCCGAACCGAGCTTATGAAGACTGAGGGCGTTGAGTTTGTAACTAACGCAAATGTAGGAGCTGACATCTCAGCAGAGAATATCATGAAGGATTTCGACGCAGTGATACTTGCCTGCGGTTCGTCAAATCCCCGTGACATAAAAGCAGAAGGCAGAGATGCCGATGGCATTTACTTCGCGGTTGACTTTCTCAAAGCCACAACTAAGAGCCTGCTCGATTCAGACCTGTCAGACGGTAAATACATTTCCGCAAAGGATAAGAACGTTGTCATAATCGGCGGCGGTGATACGGGAAACGACTGTGTCGGAACATCAGTCCGTCACGGCTGCAAGTCCGTAACACAGCTTGAGATGATGCCAAAGCTCCCCGACGAAAGAGCCGAAAATAATCCGTGGCCGCAGTGGCCGAGAGTCTGCAAGACGGACTACGGTCAGGAAGAGGCAATAGCTGTGTTCGGTCATGACCCGAGAATATACACAACTACCGTCAAGGAGTTCATCAAGGACGAAAACGGAAAACTTTCAGCAGTAAAGACTGTTAAGCTTGAATTTGTCACCGATAAGGAAAGCGGCAGAAAGGTCCCTCATGAAATAGAGGGCAGTGAGGAGCTGCTTCCATGTGAGCTTTGTCTCATTGCAGCAGGATTTCTCGGCTGTCAGAGCTATGCTGCCGAAGCTTTCGGAGTCGAGCTTGACGGACGCACAAACGTAAAAACAGAAGCAGGCTGTCACGCCACAAATATACCTAAGGTATTTACAGCAGGAGATATGCACATAGGACAGTCACTTGTCGTAAGAGCTATCCGCGAGGGCAGAGATGCTGCCGCAGAGACCGACAGATACCTCATGGGATATACCAATCTATAACGGAGGATAAAATGATATATTCAGAAAATGAAATATTGCAGTATGTTGAGGAAAATGACGTAAAATTTGCAAAACTCACATTCTGCGACCTTCAGGGCAGACTAAAAAACATATCCATACTATCAAGCGAGCTTGCCGTAACATTTGAACACGGCGTAAGAATTGCCGCAAAGAAGATATCAGGCTTTGAAGCCGCAAACGGACGCGACCTCTTCCTATTCCCTGATTCTAAGACTATGACAGTCCTGCCGTGGAGACCTCAGCAGGGCAGAGTTATCAGAATGTTCTGCTATATCCGCTATAAGGACGGCTCTCCTTTTGAGGGTGACGGCAGATACTTCCTGAAAAAAGCTATGAAAGCCGCTATTTCAGCAGGCTGCTGCTTCCGATTTGGTACTTCATGTGAGTTTACTCTTTTCAGAAACGATGAAAACGGTATCCCTACAAAGATACCCCATGACAATGCAGGCTACTGCGATATTGCCCCCGATGACAAGGGCGAGAATATCCGCCGTGACGTTTGTCTTACTCTTGAGCAGATGGGAATACACCCTGTCTCATCGCGCCATGAAAGCGGCTGCGGACAGCATGAGATAGATTTCAACGCTTCACCTGCACTAAAGGCTGCGGACACTTTCCTCAGCTTTAAATCCGCAGTAAAATCCGTAGCTGAGACTCACGGTGTACACGCAAGCTTTATGCCGAAGCCGCTGCGCAGCGACTGCGGAAACGGTATGCATATCAGCTTCAGTATATTCCCAGACAGTGATTTCCTTGAAGAAAAAACAACATTCACGGACGGCGAGCTGAAAAGTGCTGCGGCAGGCATTATGGAGCATATACGCGACTTCACTCTCTTTACAAATTCCACCGTGAATTCATACAGCAGACTCGGAGAATTCTCAGCTCCCCGTGATATACTCTGGGCGGCTGATGAAGGCTCACAGCTCATCAGAATGAGCGCAGAAAATATTGATTCACCTGTAGAGCTTCGTGCTGCTGACTGCGTTTGCAATCCTTACTATGTATTCGGACTTATGATATACGCATCACTGGAAGGCATATCAAAAAAATCGCAGCTCCCTGATGAAAATGAAAGCATCGGAAGACTGCCTTCCTCACTTGAAGAAGCCGCTGGCTGCGCTGAAAATTCTGACTTCATTAAAAAATACATACCTGAGAATATCCTCGATGCTGTTATAACTTACAGCAGAAAAGAGTGGAAAGAATACTCTACTGCCTATGACAAGGAAGCATTCGAGGACCAAAAGTATTTCTACAGTTTATAACGGAGGTAAGCTTTGGAAAAGGTACTTGTAATATCAAGCAATAAAAGCGCCTCTGAAGCTCTCGTTAAATTTATCCGTGATTCATTCCAATGCACGCCCAAGCTGGTGGAATCAGCTTTTCAGGCTAAAACATACCTCGATATAGAGCCGTCTGTAGAGCTGGCTGTCATAAATTCGCCCCTTATGGACGAATCAGGCTTTGAGCTTGCGGAATATATCATAGATAAAACAGCCGCAAACTGTATCTTCATGATAAAAGAAGAGCACGTTGAAAAAGTCAGTGACCGCGCGGAAAAAAGCGGTATAATCATCGTGGCTAAGCCTTTCAGCAAAACTCTTCTCTATCAGCTTGTTAAAACGCTGGATATAGCTATAAACCGCTCGCTCAAGCTTTACAGCGAAAATCTCAGGCTTGAAGAAAAAATAAGAGAGATACAGACTGTTGACAAGGCAAAGTTCATGCTAATGCAGTACAAGGGCATGACAGAGGAAGAAGCACACGACTATGTTGAACAGTATGCCATGAATAAGCGCAAGAAGAAAAGCATTGCGGCTCTTGAACTGATAGACAGATTAAATGAGCAGTATCTATAAACAGAGGTGTAAAAATGTTTGATTCGATCCATGAGGAATGCGGTGTCTTCGGCATTTACGAAAACAGCTGCGCTGACCCTGCTTCCTCCGCATATTTCGGACTTTACGCGCTCCAGCACCGCGGACAGGAAAGCTGCGGTATAGCTGTCTGCGACGATGGAGTTTTCAGACACAAACGCGCTGACGGACTGGTTTCAGAAGTGTTCACCCGTGAGGTGCTTGACAAGCTTGGAAAGGGTGATATGGCTGTGGGGCACGTCCGCTATTCCACAACAGGCGGACATAATCCCAACAATATCCAGCCTCTTGTTATCCGCCATATCAAGGGAAATATGGCTCTCGTCCACAACGGCAACCTCGTCAACGCCGCCGAGCTGAGACGTTCATTTGAGATGTCGGGAGCTATCTTCCACGGCACTTCCGATACTGAAGCAATAGCTTATGAGATAGTCCGCGAGCGCCTTAACTGCCACTCTACGGAAGAGGCTGTGGAACGTGCTATGCCGCGTCTGAAAGGAGCTTACTCCTGCATACTTATGACAGCTACAAAGCTCATAGCCTTCCGCGACCCTGACGGTTTCCGCCCATTGTGCATAGGAAAAACTCATGACGGCGCTTATGTAGTCGCTTCCGAGTCATGCGCCCTTGAAACTGTAGGTGCCGAGTTTATACGTGATATAGATGCAGGAGAAATAGTCGTTATCAGCAGCGAAGGACTGCGCTCAATACGCACAAACTGCGCTAAAAAACGAAATATCTGTATATTTGAGTATATCTATTTCGCCCGTCCCGACTCTGTTATCGAGGGCGTGTCGGTACATCACGCAAGACTGAAGGCAGGCAGGCTTCTTGCAAAGCACAGTCCCGTTGATGCTGACATAGTTATCGGTGTTCCCGATTCGGGACTTGATGCGGCTTTAGGATATGCCAACGAGAGCGGTATCCCATACGGTATCGGCTTTATCAAGAATAAATACATCGGCAGAAGTTTTATACAGCCTCAGCAGGCTCAGCGTGAAAACGCTGTAAAAATCAAACTGAATGCCGTCCGTGAAAGCGTTGCAGGCAAGCGTGTAATAATGATAGATGATTCTATAGTCCGCGGAACAACAAGTGCGAGAATAGTCAAGCTTCTGCGTGATGCAGGTGCAAAGGAAGTCCATGTGCGCATATCCTCTCCCCCGTTTGTTCACTCCTGTTATTTCGGCACGGATATAGACTCTGAGGAAAACCTCATTGCAGGAAAATACAGCTCAACCGAGGAGATAGCAGAATATATCGGTGCTGACTCGCTGGCGTATCTGCCTGTAGAAGCTCTTGGTGAACTTATAGACGGAAAAAGCGGATATTGCTGCGGCTGCTTTACAGGAAATTATCCTGTAGATGTAACAGGTGCAGGCAGCAAAAATAAATTTGACGAAAAAATACATAAATGAGCGATCAGCTCACATAAAAGAAAAGATGATCCCGAAGAACACAAATCCATGCCGTTCCTTCGGGTGTGTTTGTCAAGTAGAAAGTGCATAAAAGGGGCTCGAAAAAGTGCATAGCCCTGTCAGCACGATTTTGAGTGGTGGGGCTCGTTTTGTGCATAGAAG
>SFFP01000244.1 GCA_004556875.1 Ruminococcus flavefaciens | reverse complement strand
ATGTAGAGGTAGATGCAAGAGCATTTGCTAACCTTTTTACGGAGGCTATGAAGTATGAATGATATTATTAGACAATTTTACGAGAAAAACAATCTTCCTAAGCCAATCGTTGAGCAAAAGGTCGCAGCTTTCAGCCGTCACAGCGATATTGCCGAGGAATTCGAGCAGTGGATCACGGACAGAACCTATAAAGCAGAGGGAGCTGTAACCGTGGAGGGCTATACAGCCAAGAAACTGTCCGAGCTGTCGGAATACCTTGACGGGGACGGTGCGTTTGTCTTACTTATAGAGTTAAGAGAGAATCCTGAAAAAGCTCATAGGCGTATTATGCAAGGTTTTAAGCGAAAGTAATATCGAAAAAAGAATAACAAAGAAAAATCCGGATACCTCATTGAAGTATCCGGATTTCATTGTTATAGCCTGCTGTAAAAGTCTTTGCTTATAGTTGTTTTGGAAAATTTCTATATGAGCGCAATCCTTTTGGACGTTCGTTTTATTTTATGCCTGACGGGGGGGCTTTCTGTTTCTGCGGTAACTTCAGAAACAGAGGATCCTGCGACATTATTATCCATTCTCATCTTTGGTGTTTTTTCCATTAAAATGCAATAACATTTTTTCACACGATCATCACAAAATAAAGGTATAAGCACGAATCATTTATAAAATTAAGAGTGCAGCAGATTTTTCACTTATCTTTTACCTTACATCAACAGTTAACTGCGGTGGAAAGAAAGCTGCGGGCACTTCCGAAAACAGAAAGCTTAAATCTCGTTCCCAAATGTAAATTCTAAGTAAGTATTGAGTTTCCAATAGGATAATGATCATTCCACGTTTATTGAAGAATATGAAACTATAACCGACCAATAATTTCCAATCTATATACTGTTTTTACTATCATGTCCTCACCCTCAGGTCCATGTGAACTAAATTTTATGCAAATACAACTCCTATTATCCGCTCATATTTGTGATGTGAAAAGGTCCTCGATAATTGATCGAGGACCTTATTTTACTTTTCACATGAATGGATCGCCTTTACAGGACAAGCTTCCATACAGACTCCGCAGTTAGTACATTTATCATAGTCGATAGACGCATGGAAGTTATTGACTGTTATTGCTCCATTAGGACATTTCTTCTCGCAAATCTTACAGCCGATACAGCCGTTTTTGCAGGCGATCTTTGTAGCCTTACCATTATCTCCCGATGAACAAAGCACATCTATATGCTTGGCAAGCGGCTTGATACTGATAAGATTGTTCGGACAGACTGCTGCGCATTGTCCGCAGGCACCGCAAAGCGACGGTATGACCTTAGCAACGCCGTTTACTACCTTTATGGCATCATGCTCACATTCGTTTACACAGTCGCCAAGACCGATACAGCCGAATTTACAAGTTCCGTTTCCGCCGTAAAAGCGCTTGACAGCCTTACATGACTGTACACCGTCAAATTCAAATGCCGTCTGTGTAGCATCACAGTCACCGTTACAATGTACTACAGCCGTCATCGGAACTACTTCAGCAGCCGCTGTTCCAAGTATAGCGGCTATCTTTCCTGCTGCATCTGCACCGCCTGGACGGCAGAGATTAGTCGCAGCACCTTTCTGAACTATCGCCGCTGCATAATCTGCACAGCCTGCAAAGCCGCACGCTCCGCAGTTAGCCTGAGGAAGAGACTCCCCTATTTTTTCGATACGTTCATCAACTTCAACATGAAATACTTTCGCAGCAACTGTCAGCAGGACTCCCGCAAGAATTCCGCAGCCGCCAAGTATAAGTGCAGGTATAATATAAGTTGTCATACAAGCACCTCCTTAGCTGAAAAGTCCCGAAAAGCCCATAAAGCTTACAGAAACTATTGATGCAGCGATAAGTGTTGCAGGAACGCCCTTGAAGGTCTCAGGAATATCTGCGTATTCAAGCTTTTTTCGCACACCTGAGAATATGACCAGCGCAAGCATAAAGCCAAGTCCGCCGCCAAGTGCATTTACTATAGACTGTCCGAAGCTGTAGCTGTTATCAATATTAAGAACAGTAACTCCAAGAACAGCGCAGTTTGTCGTTATAAGCGGCAGATATACACCAAGTGAGCTGTACAGCGACGGTACACATTTCTTGAGGAAATTTTCAACAAGCTGTACGAATAGTGCTATAACAAGTATAAATACTACCGTATCAAGATATTCGAGGTGATTTGGAACGAGTATTCCGTGATGTATAGGATATGTAACCAATGTTGCACATATCATTACAAAGGTTACTGCAATTCCCATACCTGTCGCACTGTCAAGCTTTTTTGATACACCGAGGAACGGACATATTCCCATAAACTTTGACAATACAAAGTTATCAGTCAGCATTGCAGAAAGCAGTATTACAAGCATTGTTTTCATTTGCAGTCACCTGCCTTTCCGCAGGCATCTGCATTAGGACATCCGCTGCAGCCAAGTTCCTGCGGCGGTTTCTTCTTTGAAAGCTTGTTTACTGCGGCAATTATCATACCAAGTGTGAAGAAACCGCCTGCAGGCATTATAAACAGAAGCATAGGATTATCGCTGAGAACAGGGATAGTAAGTCCCATCCACTTTCCCGAGCCGATTATCTCACGTACAGAACCCATGATAAACAGCGCAAGTGTAAAGCCTATTCCCATTCCTATAGCGTCACAGGCTGAAGCTATAACACCATTTTTGCTTGCGAACATTTCTGCTCTTCCGAAAATTATGCAGTTAACGGTAATAAGTGTGAGATAGATACCAAGACTGTCATACAGACTCGGAACAAATCCCTCAAGCAGAAATCCGATAAGCGTTACAAAGCTTGCTATAATAACGATAAAAGCAGGTATACGTACCTTATCGGGTATTACCTTTCTCAATGCGGATATAACGATATTAGAACCGAGGAGTACAAATGTAGTAGCAAGTCCCATACCGATACCGTTGACCGCCTGAGTCGTAACAGCAAGTGTAGGATTTTCCTTGATAACACCTTTTGTTATCTCCTTTACGAGAGAATTTTTATTTTCAGCCACCAATGATCGCCTCCTTGTTTTCGTTATACACCTTCAAAGCAGTATCTACCGCGTGCTTCATGCCATTTGAAGAGAATGTTGCACCGCTTATTGCGTCAAAAGACTCTGTCGGCTCAGTTTTTCCGTAAAACTGCTTTCTGAA
>SFFP01000243.1 GCA_004556875.1 Ruminococcus flavefaciens | reverse complement strand
TTGTTGAAGGTATAGCCTATCTCATAGCTTCCGCCGCCGCGTCTTGAAAAATATATCTTTCCGATAACTTTTCCGTTATATACAACTGCAAAAAACTCATCGCTCTGAGAGAAATTTACAGCCTCCTGTACGCAGGCTTCTCTGGTAAAAGTCGCATAAGGTTCAAAATAAGTGACCTCATCATCTGTGAGGATATCAGCAAGGTCATCGCAGTCATCGGGAGTAAATTTTCTTACAGTAAGTCTTTCTGTGTAGAAAAATACAGTCATTAAAGCACCTCTTGAACAAGTATTTTATTGTACTAATTATACATCGTTGTACAGAATATGTCAACAGAAAAGCCATAGTATCGTTGTGATACTATGGCTTTAGATTTGTAGGGATTATTTTGCAAATACTTCCTTATTGATTATATCGATATTGGTGTTAAAATCAACTGAAAGCGAGTCGCCTGCTTCAGTGCTTATATTTTCAAAAGTACCGTCGGCAGGTATCTGTATCTGTTTCATAGAATAGGAAATGACAAATGGAAGTCTCAGTGAAAGCAGGTACGCATTCAGAGTTGACATATTTGTTGAAATATCGGGGATAACATCGGAAGCAAGGTTCTTGAATATAGAAGGTCTGAAGGATTTTAACTTAGCGATGATAAGTGACATTACACGGCGCTGACGCTGTGTACGTTCAAAGTCGTACTGACCGACATTTCTTATACGTGAGTAGGCAAGAGCCTGTTTGCCGTTAAGGTGGAGCTTTCCGCCGCCGTCAAGGAGGTCAGCCATTCTGTCATCTCCCATAAGCTCGTTGACCTCTGAAATGAGGATAACATTTATTTCTTCTGCTTCTTCATCTGAAACATTGATATCAACACCGCCAACTGCGTCTACAACAGAAACAAACGAAGCGAAATCAATAGTCACATAATCATCTATTCTTACATCGAAATTGTATTCGATAGTCTCCATAAGGAGCTTAGGACCGCCAAATGCGTATGCTGCATTGAGCTTGTTCCAGCCGTTATCAGGGATCTCAACATAACTGTCGCGCATGAACGAAGTCATGATTATCTCATTTGTTTTGCTGTTGAGAGAGACAAGTATCATAGAGTCCGAGCGTCCGCGGTCATCTGCTGTTCTGCCGTCTGTACCGATAATAAGGACACTTCTGACATGACTTTTTCCGACAGAGTCAGCGTAGTGGACACGGGTGCCTGTTTCTTCTTTTTTCATTTTGTTTATAAGACTTAAAGATGTACATGAATAAACGCCAAAGAGAACAAGGAATATAGCTAAAAGCGATTTTATTATCCTGCCGATTATCCTTCCGACTAAAGATCTATGGCGGTGTTTTTTCTTTTTTGGAGAAGGCGCAGGCTCTGAAACATGATGCTGCTTTTTCTGAACGGGAGCCTGCTGAGCTTTTGGCTGTGGAGGAGACGGAGTTGCTGGTGCAGGTGGGGGAGCGTATCCGCCGTCGCTGTAGCCGCTGTAATTCTGCGGCGGCTGCTGATTATAGTCATAGTACTGAGCTGACTGCTGCTGATGTGGAGGCGGAGGAGGTGCAGAACTGTGCGGAAACTGAGGCGGCTGTCCCGATTGTGGGAACTGCGGAGCATTCTGAGTATATACGCGTTCACCGTTTTTTTGCTGAGGATGAGGCGGATTATGGTTTACTTTTCTGAGAGGCGGAAGCTCGCTGTGGGGCTGTCGGTATTCGTTAAGATCATTAAGCCCGTCAGGGAGGAGCATTGTATCCTCATCATCTGTATTTCGAATGTTGTCATGGTCTTTGCCATTATATCTGTTTGGCATGATGTTTTTCCTTTCTATGCTTTAAGAACCTGTATCAAGTGAGATATGCTGATACAGGTTCTTTATTATTTTATGTTTTTTTGATGCTTACAGCAATGTATGTCAGTGCTGCCCATGCGACGTTATAGACCGTAAGAGCGGTGGCAGACATATACACGTAATTTGAACGGAATGCCTTTGAAAGTATCAGAAGCATACATAATCCAAATCCAAGCAGTATAGAAGCTGTCTGCAAAATAAGTCCGATTATTGCAGATGAGTGTACTACCTTTGTACCGATAAGAAGCTCAGCCATTGACGAGAACTTACCTGTAGTAGCCATAGAAGCACTCAGACGAACAGCTTTCTTTGTTTCTTCATAGAAGTCTTCATGGAGCTTTTTAGGAAGTATTCTTGCCATATCCTCAGGAATACCGAAAAGGGTATTCAGCTTTTTGACTGTTATACATGGGTCGATGCTCTTGATAAACATACAGATCTTATTTTTGCAGAGCTTTTTCGACCATTTCTTGACATATCGGTCTGCAACTATATCAACAACGAACATTGCTGCCAGATTACCCGATACCGAGAGATACATAGCTTCCTTTTTGCCGTCTATCATTTCAGCTTCCTGAGTTTTTGAAGGAACGCCTTCGATGTTATGGCTTGTCATAAGCTCGCGGTTGCCGAAGAGTACACGCTTATTGTTTATCCAGCCGCACATACCCATGCCCTCTTCATATGAGTAGTTTTCGATAGGGTAAAGTGCACCGTTTCTGCCGGCGATAACATCAGAGAAAAGCTGTGACATGATACTTCCTGCTGTTGATGTGAGGCTTGCGGCTTCGAGGAGAGCTTCATCGAGCTTTGTATTTGAAAATACCTTTATACCGTCAAGTCTGACTGTTCCCTCAGGGAAAAGAATGCTTGCATCGATAAGAATAGAATTTGTATCATAAAAATCATCAACACTCTGATATCCAAGCATGATACCCTTGTTTCTTATAGCACTGTTGGAAACATTTTCAAGTGGGATATTTACGACAAATGGCATTGCTATACATGAGGTAGCACATATGAGCATACTGAATATAGAAAAGCCGAATGCCGCAGAATCAAGGCTGAAGAAGCTTCCCTTGCAGAAAAATGTCAGAAACAGTGAAACTATGATAGAAGCTATAAAACAGAGCGGAGTAGCTTTTTTACAGAAGTCATCGGTCATATCCGATGAATAGGTATATCTGAGAAAATCCGTAAGGAAATCTGTTTTTCTCATGGAAGCGAGGATAGGGAAGTCTCCGAGAGTTCCACGTGTAATGCGCTCTGCACGGTCTTCATCGGTAACATAAGTTATACCGTGTCTGTCAAAGTTTTTGGAAACGAATTTGAAG
>SFFP01000242.1 GCA_004556875.1 Ruminococcus flavefaciens | reverse complement strand
CGGTGCTGTGTGGAGAACAACGGATATAATGGAAATGAGAGACTACACAAGGAAGAGAAGATCGACAGGCTTTAACTATAATATAGACTTCACCCATGTTAACGGCAATCACGCCCATGTGGTAATGAACGACAAATTCATGCGTGACAGACTTCATGCCGAAATGGAACAGTTCCTTGCCGATGTGAAGCAGATCTACAGAAGCAGATAACTGTCCGTCAGCAAATCCTTATGCTTCTTGTAAGTAAAGTTTCCTTGCTGAAATTGAACGCTGCAGCAAATAATATACAATATTTCTTGATCTGCTAAAAAAACAGATCTCATCGAGCTGCTGCTCTGATATATTTGCCGTGAATGATATTATCGGAGAGCAGGATCAATCAAAATGAAAGGAAAAAAGATATGAATTTATCTATGAAATGGCTCGGCGATTACGTAAAAGCCGATATGCCTATAAAGGATTTCTGCCACGCCCTCACAATGAGCGGCTCTAAGGTAGAATGCTATGAAAAAGAGGGAAGCAATATCTCCAACGTAGTAGTTGGCAAGATACTCTCAAAAGGTCCTCATGAAAATGCAGATGCACTGTTTGTTTGTCAGGTGGACATCGGTGCAGAAGCTCCTATACAGATAGTTACAAACGCAAAGAACGTCAAGGAGGGCGACATGGTTCCTGTCGCTCTTGACGGCGCTGTTCTTCCCGAGGGCAAGATAAAGAAGTGCAAGATGCGCGGAGTTGAGAGCTTCGGTATGTTCTGCGGACTTGATACCCTCGGTCTTACAGCACACGACTTCCCTTACGCAGACCCCGAGGGCGTATTCGTTATCGAAGAGGACTGCAAGCTTGGCGAGGATATCCACACAGCCATCGGTCTTGACGATACCTCCGTAGAGTTCGAGATAACCTCAAACCGCCCCGACTGTCTCAGCGTTATCGGTCTTGCAAGAGAGACAGCCGCTACCTACGGCACAGAGCTTAAAGTTAAAGCACCTGAGTTCAAAGGCGTTGACGGCGATATCAACTCAATGCTCAAAGTAGATATCCACAACACAGAGAAGTGCCAGAGATACTGCGCAGGTATCGTAAAGAACGTAAAGATAGGTCCTTCTCCGAGATGGATGAGAGAGAGACTCCGTGCAAGCGGCGTTCGTCCTATCAACAATTTCGTTGATATCACAAACTATGTAATGCTTGAATACGGTCAGCCTATGCACGCATTCGACCTCCGCTATGTTGAGGGCGCACACATCAATGTCCGCAACGCTAAGAACGGCGAAAAGATAATGACTCTTGACGGCGTAGAGCGCGAGCTTACAGATGATATGCTCGTTATCGCAGACGAGAAGAAGCCTGTAGCCGTTGCAGGTATCATGGGCGGCGAATACAGCGGAATCATGGACGATACAACTACTGTTGTATTTGAGTCTGCATACTTCGAGCCAACACAGGTAAGACGTACTTCAAAGGCACTCAAGCTGAAGTCAGATGCTTCCTCACGCTATGAAAAGGGTGTTGACAGACTCATCTCAATGACCTGCCTAAAGAGAGCATTTGAGCTTGTAGAAGAGCTTGGCGCAGGTGAAGTTCTCAACACAGTTATCGACTGCGACTATACAGACAAGACTCCTGCAGCTGTTGATTTCAGCGCAGACTGGATAAATAATTTCCTCGGCACTGATATCTCGGAAGCAGATATGATAAAGTACCTCGAGCGCCTTGAATTCAAGGTGGAAAACGGCAAGGTAATAGCTCCTTCATTCCGTATAGATATCGGCTGCAAGGCTGACGTTGCAGAAGAAGTTGCACGTATCTACGGCTACAACAACATTCCTTCAACAGATTTCCGCGGCGTTGCAAGAGCTGAGTTCACTGAGGAGCAGAAGTTCGCACGTACACTTAGAAATGCGGCTGTATCACTGGGCGGCTATGAGATAGCTACTTACTCATTCGTTTCACCTAAGTATTTCGACAAGATAAAGCTCCCTGCTGACAGCAAACTCCGCAATGTAGTAAAAATCGTAAATCCTCTCGGTGAGGACACAAGCGTTATGAGAACATCTACTATTCCGTCAATGCTTGATGTACTCTCTTTCAACTACAACAACCGCAACGACAAGGCTTGTCTCTTTGAGATAGCTAAGGAGTACCTCCCTGCACAGGAAGCTAAGCCTTTCATCAACGGTGATACTCTTGCAAACAGCGGCAACAAGAAGCACCAGTACAAGTATTCTCTCCCTGATGAGCCGCAGAGACTCACTATCGGTATGTACGGCGGAGATGCTGATTTCTACACACTCAAGGGCATGGTAGAACAGCTCCTTGCAGAGCTTAAAATAGACGATGTTGAGTATGTACGCGCAGGCGACTGTGATGTATTTGACGAGAAATATGCTCTCCACCCAGGCAGAAGCGCAGTTATTATCAGAAACGGCGCTCACCTCGGTATCATGGGCGAAGTTCACCCCGATGTACAGGAGACATATGAGATAGGCGTAAAGACTTACATTGCAAAGCTCAATATCCCTGAGCTTATGGAAGCTGCTGCTGACAAGATAACATATCAGCCGCTGCCTAAGTTCCCTGCAACCACCCGTGACCTCAGTCTCCTTGTTGACGAGGATATGCCTGTTGCAGAGCTTGAAAAGGCTATCAAGGGCGCAGTAGGAAAAATACTCGAAAAGGTAACTCTCTTCGACGTATACCGCAGTGACGACATGAAGAAGAACGGCAAGAAGAGTATCGCTTACTCTATCTCAATGCGTTCACATGAGGGTACACTCACCGACGAACAGGCTGACGGTGCAATGAAGCGCGTACTCAAGGCTCTCAGCGCTATCGGTGCAGAGCTCAGAGGCTGATACAGTATCCTGTAATAATAGTATTAAAGGGCTGCCAATGGCAGCCCTGATTTATTTTATGAAAGAAAAGTGCAGTATGGTTATAGCGCTGATTTGTGACAAAGATGAATATTATCCCACCACTTTGAATAATAAAGAGTCAGCACCTTGTTTTCCTGAGTAAACGTTCTTGCATATATCCCGAATAAATGCTATAATATTATTATAAAATACTTTAGGAGGCAAATAATGCAGATAAATGATAAAATACATGGCTTTACAGTAAAAAGAACAGCTCCCGCACCCAACAGCGGTTCTGAGCTTATAGAGATGGAACATGACAAAACAGGCGCA
>SFFP01000241.1 GCA_004556875.1 Ruminococcus flavefaciens | reverse complement strand
GAATGGATAGGCTGTATCATAAATGCTCCGGAAAAGGAGAAGGCAGGCATCGTAAAGCAGATGAAGGAATACTTCGGCGATGACGTGATACTCACTACAGAAGAGACTGTCATGTATAATATGGAGGAATATGACCGACTATTTGCCCTGCTTGAATATGTAATGGGCGGTGCACTGTTATTCGTGCTCATACTCATCACTTACCTCTATTCTACAGTATTTGTGACAGAAGAGACTGCTGAGATAGCGCTTCTCAAGAGTACGGGCTTTACTGACGGAGCAATAAGAAAGTGGCATTTACTTAGACTGGCACTTATCACAGTATTTTCGATAGTGCTTGCAGAGGTCATGCTAAAAACGCTGGGACAGCTTTTCATGACTGTATTCATGGCAAATTATAACGCTACGGGAGTAAAGATGCTGCCTGAGATACCTGTTACTTTTATAGTTATACCACTCATAGTCATAACAGCGGTAATGGTAACAGTATTGTTTACTCTAAGAGGAATAAACAGGATAGGCATTTGGAAAATAACCGAGGAATAAGGGAGCAGAAATATGGAAAAGGTTTTATCTGTAAATGAACTTTGCAAGACATATATAATCAAGGAATACAGCAACAATGTGCTGAGAAATATCAGCTTTGACCTTAATAAGGGCGATTTCGTATCAATAATGGGACCCAGCGGAAGCGGCAAATCAACACTGCTTTATACCGTCAGCGGCATGGACAAGATGACGTCGGGAAAGGTCGACTTCAACGGCAAAGACATAAGCTCTATGAATAAAAAGGAGCTTTCACAGCTGAGACTTACGGAAATGGGATTTATCTTTCAGCAGATGTACATGATGAAGAAACTCTGCGTATTCGACAATATCGTACTTCCTGCGTATCAGGCAGGTACTCCGAGAGCAGAGGCAAACAAAAAGGCAGAAGAGCTTATGCGCAGACTTGGTATCATAGAAATAGCTGAGCATGAGGTGAATGAGGTGTCGGGCGGACAGCTTCAGCGTGCCTGCCTTTGCAGAGCGCTCATCAACTCGCCTAAGATGATATTTGCTGACGAGCCAACAGGTGCGCTGAATTCAAAGGCTGCTGCAGATGTTATGAAGGAGATAGTTGAAGCCAACAGACAGGGTACAAGCATAATGATGGTGACCCACAGCGTAAGAGTTGCGGCTATGAGCGATAAGGTGCTGTACCTTATCGACGGTGATATACAGGGTGAAATGGAGCTTGGCAAGCTGAATGGCGACAATGCTCTTCCCGAAAGAGAGCGCAAGCTGAAAAACTGGCTCATGGAGCAGGGCTGGTAAGGGGGATATGGATATGCGAAAAGTATCTCTTGTGTGCGCGGCTGTATGTACAGCGGCAATGCTCAGCGGCTGCGGACGAAATACTTATGATGATTACACTATACCGCCTCAGGAAGAGTGCGTACTTTCTCCTGTCAGCAATGGCTTTGAGGAAAAGCACTACAGCGGAATAGCTCCAACAAAGGAAGAGACAAAAGAGGTCTTTGAGTCGAAAGACGGATTGTGCAGGATAGAGAGCAAGGACAGCTATTATGACCTTACACTCGACTATGAAAAGGGCAGTCACAAGGATGTGGGCGCTGCCTATGCTGAGGCTGTGCTCCTTGCAAGACCTGATTACTGCGAGATGACAGAGCAGTATCTCTTTGAAAACATCAAGGCTGCATTCCCAAGTACAGTAGCAGATTACTCAGAAGTGGAAAAGCGTGTAACTGAGCTGTATACCAATCTTGACGACGACTACAGACAGGAGCTTGACGGCTTCGCAGGTGCTATATGCGGCAATTCAGAGGGGGTCAAGCAAGACGGCATACTCAGCCGCGAAGAGGTGATACTCACACAGTTCATTCCCGATGCGCTCAGACCTACGGCTTGCAGTGCACTGTCCGTAAACGGAAATAAGACAGCATCAGGCGAGAGAATTACCTGCCGTGTACTGGAATGGCAGCTTGGCAGTGATAATCAGCTCTGTCAGGCACATACCCTTGTACATTCAAAAAACGGCAGCAAGAGCTTTACATCGCTGACTTATCTGGGATTTTTCCCCATTCTTACAGCCGTCAATGACAACGGAGTTTTACTTGCAGAGCTTGATGTGGGCAGCGATGATGCGGATTACAGCATTGATGATAAGACAAGCTACACCTATGCTATGAGGTATGCCCTTGAAAACTTTGACACCGCAAGGGAGTGCTCGGAGTATATGGCTGAAAACTCGCTGAATTATCCGTTCTGTGTAAATATCCTTGCAACAGATAAGGACGATGCTTTTGTAACAGAGCTTGTGGTCACTGATAAAGAAGGGGAGGGCAAGACCGTTATCCGTGACGGAAAAACAGAGCTTAATGAGGGACTGGAATGGGACGACAGCGATTATCTCTGCGCAGTAAATTCCTATGCGGCTAAGGGTAATCCCGACCATATTACATATGTTACCAATAACATAGTAAGGTGGAAGAAGTACAACAGACTTTTCTGCGGCGAGGACAACATCACTCTTGACCGCTTCAAGGAGCTTATGACCTGCGAAAAGGCTGACGAAAGAATTAATAATTTCCGCAGCGACAGCGTAGTGCACATGGTTATCGCTGACTATGCAGAAAATACGCTTCAGGCGATACTCACGGGAAAAGAAGGAGTTACCGATGATCCTGAGTTCATCGATCTTGGAAGCTGGAAATAAAGGAGAATAAAATGACGGATATCCTTATCATTGAGGACGACCCCGAAATGGGGGCGCTGGTAAGAGATTTTATGATAAAAGAGGGCTTCTCGGCAAAGCTTTGCGCTGACGCTGAGACAGCCCTTGTGCTGCTTGAGGGGGAAGATTTCAGAACTATACTTCTGGACATTATGCTCCCCGGTATGAACGGCTTTGAGACCTGTTCGGCTATACGAAATATAAAGAACGGTGTGCCTATTCTTATGATGAGCGCTCTGACCGATGAGGACAGCAAGCTTCTTGGCTATGAGACAGGTGCTGATGACTACATCGACAAGCCTTTTTCAGTGAGAGTCCTTACGGCGAAGATACGTGCGCTCATGAAAAGAGGGAACAGCGAAAAAAATAATGGCAGTATCCTAAGTTCCTGCGGAATTGAGCTTGATACAGCAGCAAGACGAGTGACCACAGATGGAAAAGAGATAAAGCTTACCGTCAAGGAATTTGAGCTTTTGCAGTAGCTTATGCAGCATGAGGGCGAGGCTGTCAGCAAAGAGGAGCTTTTCAATGCAG
>SFFP01000240.1 GCA_004556875.1 Ruminococcus flavefaciens | reverse complement strand
TATTCCGCGCTCAAGGAAATACTTTGCAAGTTCTGTCCCCTTACCGCCTACTATGGAAGATTTCACAACTACGCAGGCAAGGCCTATCTCAGCTTTTTCTGTCTCTTCCAAAGATGTAAAAACAGGTACGCCAAGTTCCGCGGCAATACCGCGGGAGCGTTCACCGCCCCTGCAAAGTATTCCCACTATCTCAAATCTGTCCTGCATATTTTTCAGCGCACCAATATACACAGAACCGAATTTTGTTCCGCAAACAAGGACTTTAAGCCTTTTCATTTCTTCTTACCTCGCAAAAATCCCTGATGAAATCAGCCACATTCTTTACCTTAGGCTCATGCATACACGAGAGATGATTTCCGTCTATCTCTGTCATTTCAAGCTGACCAAGTGTCACCTCATGCCAGAATTCACTGTTTCTTGTGCCGAGAACAGGCAGGAAGTTAGAGAACTTGTCACTGCAGTTGAGTGCGGCTACATCACCTGTGAAGAATTCCTGTCCGTAAAGTGACATCGCCGAGAAATTCAGATAAAACAGCTTATAAAGTCCCTCAAGCTTCTTCTGCTGATACTCGGAAATAAGTGCAGAATTAAGTCTGTTGATGTGTGAGCATATATCGCTGAAACGCTCTTCAGCAGTTTTCTTTGAAAGCTTTGTAAAGCTCTCGCCAAGAGGTGCAAATTCACCGCTGAGTCCACAGAGGTCTGCCTCTGTGATGTTGCCGCTGTTCTTGTCAAGAAGCTCAAGAAGCGCCTTTTTAAGCAGGCTCTCATCAGCATAATGTCCTATCTCTTCCGTAAGGTCAGCACCTATGAGAAGTCCGAATGTACGCTCCATAAGAAGGTCGTTTCTAAGTCTCGGGTCAGCAGGGGTTGTGTCTATTGTTATTACAGGCTCAACGTCCATTCCTGCTTCAATAAGGCACTTTGCTGTTTCAACGGCAACGAGTCCGCCCATGCAGTAGCCGATAAGGATATACTTCTTCAAGCCGAGCTTCATGAGTCTTTCTGCATAGTCCATACCAAGCTCGCGGAGAAGGTTTTCGGGAGTATGGCTGAGATACTTCTCTTCATCGCCGTAACGGAAACCTATGAGCCACTCAGTACGCTTTGCATCGTCCCTGAGATACGGCACAAGCTCGTCATAAGGACTGAGCGTACCTGTACCGTCATGGAAGAGAACGATACAACTGTCGGAGGACTCCTTTTTATCAAATATGAGCATAGGGTCTTCTGCCGCAGAGCTGTCTCCGTCAGAAGCCGAGCCTGCTCCGTTTCCTGCCTTTTCTGCCATTTCTGCAATGGTAGGAGTCTTGATTATCTCTGTCATTATCTCGTCCCACTCCAACGATGAAAACTCGGGAAGCTCCTTCATATCGGATACAACCTTTGCAAGGAGCAGTGAGTCGCCGCCTGCCTGATAGAAATTCTCATCACGCCAGATGCTGTCTCTGTGAAGTGCCTGAGCCCATATTTTCTCAATTGATTTTTCAAGTCCGCTGTTAGTCTCTGTACCTGTAAATGCGGCTGTCTGACCTGTATATTCAAGTCTGCCTGCAAGGAGTCCGCGGTCTATCTTGCCGTTTCTTGTAAGCGGAAGTGCACTGAGTATCTCCATATACTTAGGTATCATGTAAGCAGGAGCTTTTTCGCCAAGCTTTTCCTTTATCTCGTCCTCTGTGATATCAGGCACTGAGCTTACGAACTGACCTACAAATACAGCCTGTTTTGCTTCAGAAAGAGGATCTTCGTCAGCAGGATAAACTGTTGCAAGCTCGATATCCTCATTTTCAAATACTTTGAGCCACTGCTCTTTCTTTACGAATACCTGATTGTCCTCTTTACGGAAGTCCTCGAACTGATTGAGTCCCGAATGGAATTCCATAGATGTGAGAAGTGAATAGTTTTCGCCTGTTGTATCAGCGATTATGATAACACCGCCCTCAGTAAGTATCTCGCGGAAGCTCTGCATTACCTTAGGAAGGCTCTTTGCGTTGTGGAGTACGTTGTTGCAGATTATGATGTCAAACTCATCTGCGGAAACTCCCTGCTCCCAGTAAGGCTTGTTGATGTCAAAGAGTGCATACTCAACGAAATCGCAGTCAGCAAAATTCTTCTGTGCCGCATTGAGGAAGTAATTTGAAACATCGGTGAAAACGTATTCTGCATTCATGCCCTTGAGTGAAGGGATAACATCAAGGCTCGCACCGCCTACACCTGCTCCTATTTCAAGTATGCGGACAGGTCTGCCCAGCTTGTCGCCTGCCTGTCTGATGACGCTGTGAACAGCTCCTATCATAACTTTGTTTAGGGAACTGCTTATGAGGTTGTCATGATATGCCGCCATAGCAATAGTATTGTCACCCTTAGGGAAGAAGAGCTCAAGTGCGTCCATTTCGCCGCTCATAAGCTGTGTAAGGTGTCTGCCCGACTCTTCAAAATATCCTACAAGCTCCTTGCCGTAGTGCATTTTGTTCTCAATGCTCCACCACTTTTTCCACGAAGCCTCTCTTGTATCTTCGTTTATGGTCTTGTCTGCAAGATAATACTTTTCAGAAGCTTCATCATAGCCGAGTATGCCCTCGCGGTGAAGAGTAGTTATCCATCTGTAGAGAAGCTCTAAACGCTCACTGCCTGCATGAAGCTTTTCCTGTACATCGCTTATGGAGTATTTCTCATCATCGCCGAACATACCGTTCTCTCTGAGACAGCTGAGGATATCATAAAGTGCAGTATCTGCGGCAGTTCTTGTCCACTCGGCAAACAGCTCTCTGTCTATATCCTTTGTGCCCTCGTCACCTGCTGTGATAACATCTGCTCTAAGCTTTTCTGTCGGAACAAGTGTCTTGTGGATATCCCTGCGCTTTTCAAGCTGAACAAAGCCTGCAAGACTCTTGTCCCTGCCGCCGTTCTCGTCTATGACTACAACTGCGCTGTCAACACCGTCAATGCTTTCGAGACTGCTCTCTATTTCCTTTATCTCTATTCTGTGTCCGTGTATTTTTACCTGATCGTCACTTCTTCCGATAAACTCGATAACACCGTTTTCGAGATAGCGTCCGAGATCACCTGTAAAGTACAGTGTCTCGCCTGTTGCAGGATCTTTAATAAGCTTTTCCGCAGTTATCTCAGGATCATTCATGTAACCCATTGTTACACCTACACCACCGATATAAAGATCACCTGTTACGTAGTCAGGACAATCCTCAAGCGCACTGCTGAGTACCTTGAAATACTGATTTTTCAGCGGATATCCGTAAGGAACGCTCTTTACGAACTTTTCATCACGTCCTGCTTCATAGTATATTGACCATATAGCCGCTTCTGTAGCACC
>SFFP01000239.1 GCA_004556875.1 Ruminococcus flavefaciens | reverse complement strand
AATGTGTATCTGCAAAAGCTTGGTGTAAATAAGTACAGCTGTGAGATAGGCGACGGAAGTTTCTCGCGGCGGCTTATAAACACAGGAGCATTGAGCGGTGAGCAGGCAGGCGAAGCAATAGGCGAGTATATCAAAGACCTTGATCATGCTGTAAAGGTGTATTTTGCTTCACCATCGCAATTTGCTCAGAATGCGGCTATTCTTGAAAAAGACTATCGGGCGCTTCTTGGCAGATATGTGATTTAGTACAAGAGTAAGATTTAAGGATAAATAACAGAAATGTGAATGGAGGAATAAATATGAATGCAGAGAAATTAACTCAGAAATCCATCGACGCTGTGAGAAAGGCTCAGAGTATCGCTGTCATGCAGTCTAATTCTGTAATTGAGCCTATACATCTGCTTGCGGGACTTGTTCGTCAGGAAAACGGACTTATCCCACAGCTCCTAAAAAAGATGAATATAGATGAGGATATCTTTGACGGTGAAGTTGAAAAGAAGATAAACAGCCTGCCAAAGGTCACAGGAAGCGGCAGAAGCATTAATATCGGCATCTCTTCTGAGTGTGACAGAGTTCTCACATCGGCTGAGGGTATCGCTTCAAATATGAAGGACGAGTTTGTGTCTGTTGAGCACCTGATGCTTGCTCTCATTGAAAGCAAGGACAGAGATGTTTCACAGCTTCTTACTACTTTTAATATAACCCGTGACAGCTTTCTCAGCGCACTTATGTCAGTCAGAGGAAATACAAGAGTCACAAGCGAAAATCCTGAGGATACCTATGATGTCCTCACAAAATACGGACAGGAGCTTGTGGGACTTGCCAGGAAAAACAAGCTCGACCCTGTTATCGGACGTGACAGCGAGATACGAAATGTTATCCGCATACTCTCAAGAAAAACGAAAAACAACCCTGTCCTCATTGGTGAGCCTGGCGTCGGAAAAACTGCCATCGCAGAGGGACTTGCACTTCGTATCGTGGCAGGAGATGTCCCCGACAGTCTTAAAGACCGCAAGGTCTTCTCGCTTGATATGGGCGCTCTCGTCGCAGGAGCAAAGTACAGAGGCGAATTTGAAGAGCGTCTGAAGGCTGTACTCAACGAGATAAAGAACAGCAACGGACAGATACTGCTCTTTATTGATGAGCTTCATACAATTGTTGGTGCAGGAAAGACAGACGGTGCAATGGACGCAGGCAACCTGCTGAAGCCTATGCTTGCAAGAGGAGAGCTCCACTGTATCGGTGCTACTACCCTTAATGAATATCGCCAGTACATCGAGAAAGACCCTGCTCTTGAACGTCGTTTCCAGCCTGTTATGGTTGACGAGCCAAGCGTTGAGGATACTATTTCTATCCTCCGTGGACTTAAAGAGCGCTATGAGGTGTTCCACGGCGTAAAGATAAGCGATAATGCTCTTATTTCTGCGGCTGTACTGTCAAATCGTTACATTACCGACAGATTCCTCCCTGATAAGGCTATCGACCTTATTGATGAAGCCTGCGCGACTATCCGTACAGAAATGGACTCAATGCCGACTGAGCTTGATGTTATCTCGCGTAAGATAGTTCAGCTTGAAATCGAAGAAGCCGCTCTTAAAAAGGAAAGCGACAATATCTCACAGGAGCATCTTGAAGAGATACAGAAGGAGCTTGCTGAGCTCCGTGAGAAGTTCAACAGCATGAAGGCTAAATGGGAAAATGAAAAGAACGACATCTCGGCTGTTCAGAAGCTTCGTGAGGAGATAGAAAAGACAGGCGGCGAGATAGACAAGGCAGAGCGTGAATACGACCTTAACAAGGCGGCAGAGCTTAAATACGGAAAGCTTCCACAGCTCCAGAAAGAGCTTGAGGAGCTTGAAAAGCAGGCTGAACATGATATCGAGAACGGCAGACTGCTCCGTGACAAGGTAACAGAGGACGAGATAGCAAAGATCGTTTGCCGCTGGACAGGTATCCCTGTATCAAAGCTCATGGAGGGCGAAAAGGAAAAGATACTTGGTCTTGAAGGACTTCTCCACAAGAGGGTCATCGGTCAGGACGAGGCAGTTACAAAGGTCAGTGAAGCTATCCTGCGTTCGCGTGCAGGCATACAGGCTCCTGACAGACCTATCGGCTCGTTCCTCTTCCTCGGACCTACAGGTGTTGGTAAGACAGAGCTTGCAAAGGCGCTCTCGGAAATACTCTTTGACGATGAGAGAAACATTATCCGTATCGACATGAGCGAATACATGGAGAAATTCAGCGTAAGCCGTCTTATCGGAGCGCCTCCAGGATATGTGGGCTATGACGAGGGTGGTCAGCTTACAGAAGCAGTCCGCAGAAAGCCATATTCTGTTGTCCTCTTTGATGAGATAGAAAAGGCACACCCCGATGTGTTCAATATACTCCTGCAGGTGCTTGATGACGGACGTATAACCGACTCGCAGGGCAGAACAGTTGACTTTAAGAACACTATCATAATCCTCACATCTAACCTCGGTTCACCGTATATCCTTGAAGGCATAGATGAAAACGGTGAGATAACAGATGAAGCACGTTCACAGGTCGAAGGACTCCTCAAAACACAGTTCAGACCTGAGTTCCTCAATCGTCTTGACGAGATAATCTTCTACAAGCCGCTTGCTAAGACAGAGATAGTCAAGATAGTTGACCTTATGCTTGCAGACCTTCAGAAGCGTCTTGATGACAAGCATATCCGCATAAACGTCAGTGAGGCCGCTAAGAATTACATCGTTGACTGCGGTTACGACCCGAATTTCGGTGCAAGACCGCTGAGAAGATTTATACAGCGCAATGTTGAGACACTTGCCGCAAAGCGTATTATCGGCGGTAATCTATCCGCAGGCGATGTCATAGATATAGACCTTGATGCAAACGGAAAGCTGACTGCTGATTAAAAGATAAAATGAGTTTATATAGCAGTTGATTTTATGAAAAAACTGTAAATTTTATCACCGAGTTTGATTTTTTTAGCCTCGGTGATAATTTTTTTGCTAAAATAAGCTTTGAAAAAGGGTGCTTGAACTGTATATTTAGGAATATTTTGGGCATAATATACAAAAAGTAAAATGAAATCCGTTCGAGCACAATGAGGCGAACGGAAAATAGGCAAATTCTATGGCGGTTTTGAATAAAAATGAGGCGGTATACAGCCAAATATACGTCGTTTTGTCATTTTTTTTTGAATTCCTTGACAAATCAGCATAAAGGGTATATAATTCAATTGTAAAATCTTATTTATGGAGGATAAAATTATGACAAAGACCGAGTTAATCAGTGCAGTTGCCGATAAGGCAGACTTCACAAAGAAGAATGCAGAGACAGCTGTAAACGCTAT
>SFFP01000012.1 GCA_004556875.1 Ruminococcus flavefaciens | reverse complement strand
TAAGGACATCACACTTACTTATGATGTTGAGTACAAACCACAGGGAAATTCTTATATGTGCGTTTACGGCTGGACAAGAAATCCTCTTATGGAGTATTACATTGTCGAAGGCTGGGGCGACTGGAGACCACCCGGAGATCAGGCTGAGAGAAAGGGCACAGTAACTCTCGACGGCAATACATACGACATTGCTAAGACAATGCGTTACAACCAGCCATCTCTCGACGGTACACAGACATTCCCACAGTACTGGAGCATTCGCCAGTCAAGTGGTTCAAGAAACAATACAACAAACTACATGAAGGGTACTATCCACGTTGGCAAGCACTTTGATGCTTGGTCAAAGGCTGGACTTGATATGTCAGGTACACTTTATGAGGTTTCACTTAATATCGAAGGTTACAGATCCAGCGGATCTGCTAATGTAAAGAGCGTAAGAGTTTACGAAAACGGCATTGATGGCGGCGAAGATCCGATCGAGACACCAACAGTAGAGCCAGATTCAAACGGAAACTACTTCACAAGCACATTTGAGAGCGGCGACAACGACTGGGCTGCAAGAGGCGATGCTTCAGTTACAGTTGATTCAAGCAACTACTACGACGGCAAGAAGTCACTTTATGTTTCTGACAGAAGCCAGGAGTGGAACGGCGCAGCTATCAAGCTTGACTCAAACGCATTCGTTCCGGGTCAGACATACAGCTTCAGCACAGGCGTGCTCCAGAAGTCTGGCAAGACAGTAACAATGCAGCTCTCACTCCAGCAGGGTGACGGCGATTCAGCACAGTACACAAGCATTGCTACGGCTGACGCTAAGAGCGGCGAGTGGACAAAGCTCGAAAATACAAAGTTTACTATCCCAAGCGGTTCAGGAGATCTTCTCCTTTACGTTGAGACACCTCAGGATTCAGGCGACCTCTGTGATTTCTACATTGATGCTGTTCAGGCTTCAAAGTCCGGTAAGAGCTCATCTGTAGTAACAGGTCAGGGTACAGTTGCAGGCGGCGGTTCATCATCAGATACACCTTCTGACGGCGATGATACACCTCAGGTAACTCCACCACCTACTGATACCGGTCTTGCTTCACACCAGAATATGGATTACACATATAAGAAGGGCGGAGACGGATTTAAGGATCACGCAGGTCCGTTATTCAGACTCGGTACTTCTGTAAGTGCAAGCGAAATAAATACTTCACAGGGACAGAATTTCATCAAGCAGAACTACAATTCTATCACTTGTGAAAACGAAATGAAGCCAAGTGAAATCGTAACAGGCGTTAACGGCGATAATGTTCAGATCTCACTTTATAAGGCTGATCCTATCCTTAAGTTTGCTGAGCAGAACGGAATCGGTGTTCGTGGTCATACCTTCGTATGGTACAGCCAGACTCCTAACTCGATCTTCCAGGAGAACGGCAGAGACGTTTCTAAGGATAGAATGAATAAGCGTCTTGAGAGCATGATCAAGAATACA
The DNA here is from genome assembly GCA_004556875.1 of Ruminococcus flavefaciens. Lineage (GTDB taxonomy): Bacteria > Bacillota > Clostridia > Oscillospirales > Ruminococcaceae > Ruminococcus > Ruminococcus flavefaciens_S. The sequence continues at coordinate 18,087 of SFFP01000012.1, read as the reverse complement.
TTCGATGCTATCAAGAAGAACTATCCAAACCTTAAGCTCCACTCATACGACGTTTGTAACGAGCTCTTCGTCAACGACGGCGGCGGAATGAGACCGGGAAGCAACTCAGGCTGGACAAGAGTATACGGCGACGGCAACTCTGAGTTCGTAATCAACGCATTCAAGTATGCAAGACAGTATGCTCCTTCAACAACAAAGCTTTATCTCAACGATTATAACGAGTATATAAGCGCTAAGACTAACGATCTCTACAACATGGCTAAGAAGGTTATGGCAGAGGGTAACTATATCGACGGTATCGGTATGCAGTCACACCTTGATTCAAGGTATCCTTCAGCAAGTGAGTATGAGACAGCTCTTAAGAAGTTTGAGAGCCTCGGTCTTGACGTTCAGGTAACTGAGCTTGATATCACAAACAGCACAGGTACAAACAATAAGCTCTATCCTCAGATCTTCGAGGTTATTGCTAAGCACGCTAAGAATATCTCATGCGTAACTCTCTGGGGTACAACTGATGAGAGAAGCTGGAGATATCGTGAGAATGGCGGTTCACCACTTCCATTCAGCAACTATCAGCCAAAGGCATTCTACAGCGAGATCATCAGCATTCTCGACAAGTATGCTAAGGATATGGATGTTACAACTACAACAACTACTAAGACAACAACTACAACTACAACAACAGCTACAACAACTACAACAGTTGATCCTAAGGCTGCTTTTGAGGCTAAGGTTTCTCTCTGGGGCGATGCTAACCTTGATAATACAGTAGATATGTCAGATATCGTACTTATCATGCAGTCACTTGCAAATCCAAGCAAGTATACACTCTCTGAGAAGGCTGCTGCTAATGCTGACGTATATCAGGCTGGCAGCGGTGTTACAAACAACGACGCTCAGACACTTCAGAAGTATCTCTTAGGTCTGGTTAAGAACCTGCCTGAGAGCTGGGCCAGTAGTATCTCAGTAACACCAGCAAAGACAACTACAACAACAAAGAAGTCTGAAGTAGCAACAACAACTACTACAAAGCAGGTTGTTTCTAACAAGACTTACATCAATAACACATTTGATTCCGGCGTTCAGAGCTGGTCAGGCAGAGGCGATGCTTCAGTAGAAGTTAGCTCAGACAGCTACTACGATGGCAAGTCACTGTTCGTATCAGGCAGATCACAGGAATGGAATGGTGCAGCTATAAGCCTCGGTTCAGACTTCGTAGCTGGTCAGACATACAGCATCAGTGCTGCAGTTCTCCAGCAGTCAGGCAACGCTGCAACTCTTCAGATCTCACTCCAGCAGGGCGAAGGCGACAGTGCTTCATACACAACAATCGCTTCAGAGACTTGCAAGAGCGGTGAGTGGACAAAGCTTGAGAATACTTCATTCACAATTCCTGAAAATTCAGGCGATATGACACTTTATATCGAGACAGTTCAGGATTCAGGTGATCTTATGGACTTCTACGTAGACAACGTACTCGTTGCTTCAGAGGGCACAAAGTCTTCAGTTGTAACAGGCGGCGGTAAAGTTGGCGAAGTAAAGGCTCCTGTTAAGCCTACAATCAACGGTAAGAAGCTCTGTGCTATCTCATTCGATGACGGTGCAGTTGGTAATGCATCATCTGATACATCAATGAGAATACTCAATGCTCTTATCAAGAACGGTATGACAGCTACATTCTTCTATGTTGGCGACTGGACAACAACAAGCGGCGACTACGAAGAGGTTAAGTACGCATACAAGAACGGCATGGAAGTTGCTAACCACTCCAAGTCACATCCATCACTTGGTTCACTTGGTTCACAGCAGGTTAGAAGCGAGTGGGAGCAGTGTAATACAAAGCTCAAGAGCATCATCGGTGCTGAGCCTTCACACCTCCTCAGACTCCCATATCTTGATGGCGGCGGATCAGTTAAGTCAGCTCTCTACGATGTACCGCTCATCAGCTGTGCAATCGATACAAAGGACTGGGATAACGCATCTAAGGATCAGATCGTAAACACAATCAAGCAGGCTGCTCAGAACGGCTCACTTGAAGGCGCTATCGTACTTTGTCACGAGACATATGGTACAACAGCAGGCGCTATGGAAGAGGTTCTTCCTTGGCTCGCACAGAATGGTTACATGAACGTAAACATCTCTGACTTAGCAGCAGCAAAGGGCAAGACACTTGCAGGTGGTCAGATCCATACAAGAGTTTAATAAATACGCGAGTATTTAAAGACATTATGTGCCGACCATCGGATCGGTGATCGGCACAACCTAATTAAGATTTCTCCAAATTTTAATATCCCCTGAAAGGCAGTCGGTGTAAATCGGCTGTCTTTTCATTTTTATTTATTATTTATGTGACCATATCTGTTATCATGGCGTGTTTATAGTGAAAGGAGCTGATGATATTGCTTACAAACGGCTGTGCTCGCGAGGCAGTCGAGAAATACGGCGATATGCTGTACAGATTATGTTTGATCATGCTGAAAAACTCTGCCGATGCAGAAGATGCTGTACAGGAAACATTTATAAAGCTTGTACAGAAAGCACCGGAATTTGACAGCGAGGGGCACGAAAAAGCATGGCTCATCACTGTAGCCACAAATAAATGTCGTGATATGCTCAGATATAAAACTCGTCATAAGACTGAAAGCGAAGAAATCCTGCAAAATTACTTCATCGAAAAGCACGACAGCGGAATACTTGAAGCCTTATCAGAACTCAGCGAAAAATATAGGATAATACTTGTGTTGTATTACGTTGAGGATTACAAGATAGACGAGATATCAAAAATTACAGGACTTAGTGTTTCGGCAGTAAAAATGCGTCTTTCAAGGGGCAGAAAGCTGCTGAAAGAAAAATATCGAAAGGAGTATATGTAGCATGAATAATAAATTGAAAAATGAAATGGAGAAAATCAAAATGCCAAAGGATACAAAAGAAAGAATAATAGCTGCCTGCGAAAATGCACAAAAGCGCACCACAGGCACAGAAGAATACACAGATCATGTATACACTGCCGAGTACGTAAACTCACGCAAACGCATAATCCATTCCATAAGCGCGGTTGCTGCTTGCGCGGTCATTGTCGGCGGTATTGCAGGTGCAGGTATACTTTTCAATAAGCGCGGCGCAGGTTCACAGCTTACACAAGTTCCTACAGAAGCAACTACAGAAGAGATCACGACCGAAGCTGCAGAACCGACAACAGAGATGCCGTCAATTCCCGAAGAGATGCTTGTACTGTGCGAAACTTCGCCTTTTACGGATATACTTTCAAAGGATTATAAAGCTTCGCCTTTTGCATCTGATTATGAGGACATATCTCAGGAACAGCGCGATATGACAGCCGAGCTTTTTAACTCTCAGACGTGGTATGAGATTAAAAATGCAAATGAAGTAAAATATCACTGGACTTTTGTACCTGAAAAATACTATTTTGTTACTGAATATAATGATGGTAATACAATTACAAAGCTCTCGGTGTTTTATGATGATTATGTATGTGTTAACAGTTATGCACTCAATGGCGACGAAACAGGGGATAATTCATATTTTAAGATATATACCTGCAATGATGTTGATTTCGGTGAAAAGCTTGCAGAGCTTTATGGTAAGGAAGTTCCTGAGATCATTTTAAATGATGACGGAACAGATCTGTTTGAGTCAATAAATGCAGAAAGAGACAGTAAGTCCATAAACGAAAAGGTAATTGACTTCATAAATACCAACGATAATATCCTGTTTGTCTATGACAATGGTGAGGGAGCTGAAAAACAGGATATTAACAGCGAACAGATCGACAAGCTCAAAAAGTATTTTGAAGAGCATGAGCTTACAGATGTTGTTGACAATACATTCGGCAGCCTTGAAAGTGATGAGTGGAATGAAGTATTCGGTACATCACAGATACAGCTGTATGATTGGGAAATTGGAGACCTTACAATTATTTATGTATCTAAGGATAATCAGTATATTGCAGTTTTACGTCCGCCATGCGGCTTATCAATTAATGACGATGAATATGTGACCGTATACCGAGCAGAAGACCTTGAAGAACTTGATTTTATCCATGATTTTGGAATATAAAAAAAGCCGCACATCGAAAAGATGTGCGGTGATTTTTTATCTTAAAGCATACAGCTTTTTGAAGTCTGTAGGAGTACAGTGCTTTATTTCCTTGAAGATACGGTTGAAAGTAGTCAGACTTTTAAAGCCTGAGCGCATAGCGACCTCTGTGATCGGGATACCCGGATCAAGGAGCAGAAGCTCTGCCGCCTTTGTACGTCTTGCGTTGATGTACTGCAAGTATGACATTGAGTTATACTGCTTGAAGATACGTGAGAAGTGGTATTTGCTGTAGCCTGCAACATCTGCAAGCTGTTCAAGGGTGATATCGTACATATAATTATTGTCGATATACTTGAGAACAGTACCAAATTTCTCACTGTATTCGTCGATTTTTTCGTCATCGCAGTCCATGACTATCTTCTGCTGTTCGAGCTGATATTCACGGAGAGCCATAAACAGTTCGATAACCTTGACGTATATCTTTACATCAGCAAGCTCAGACTTAGAGGTGTAAAGCGATAGGATATCGAGCATGGTTTTTTTAGCGAGCACATGGAGTTCCTTATCCATATCGGCATTGATCAGCACAGGAGCGTTAAGCGAGCGCATAACAGGCTCAAGAGCGGATATTTCGCCGAGTATGCTGTTGTCGCACTGGAATATTATACGTCTTCCGGGAATAGCGGGCATACTGTGAAGCTCACCCGGAGGCACGATGAGAACATCGTTTTCGGGGACGCTGTAATCAGTACCGTTTACCGTGACAGTATATTCATTTTTCAGCGGCATTATGAACTCAACAGCATTGTGCCAATGCACGGGATATGGTTCATTTTCCACGTTGTCATAGAGCATGGCATACTTTTTTGTATCATACTCTACAGTTTCAAAGTCGCCAGAAAGATGTTTTATCATTTTAAATACCCCCCCTCTGATTTCAATGATACAGAGGCGTGTGACCAAAAATTGCTGTTTTTGATCGTGTCTTCATCACTAATTCTAATACTATTATAATCTATATGACGTATTTTGTAAATGCTTTTTGTATAACTTTGTGAAAACTATACAAATAGACCAACCAAATTTTGCGCAATATGGAAGTGACATTTAAACATAATTTTTCGTTACTGACAATAAAATCCCCTGATGACCGCATATCATCAGGGGATAACATTTTATGGAAAAATTGTTACTGTTCAGGTGAATTGTCGCTGTCAGGATCAACTTCATTGTAATACTGATGACCATCATTACCAGTGTAATCAGACTGAGATGAAGCATCTCTGTTTTCATCGTAGTTGTAGATGTATTCGTCAGACTCTGTATCTTCCTGAGCTTCTTCTGCAGGAGCAGAAGCCTTTTTGCCGCCGAGGAAACCTGCGAGGAGATCTCTCAGGTCAACACCTGTAGCAGCTGAAAGTCCGTCTGTGACCTTAGTTGTAGAACCGATGATGTCGCCAACAAGTCTGCTTGAGTTGCCGTCGCCGTACATTGTGATCTTGTCAACCTGTGACAGAGGAGTAGCAGCGTTCTTGACAACCTCAGGAAGAGCCTTGAAGTACATTTCGAGAATAGCAGCTTCGCCGTATTTCTTCATAGCCTCAGCCTTAGCGTTAATACCTTCAGCCTCAGCAAGACCCTTTGCGCGGATAGCGTCAGCCTCTGCCTTACCTACAGCAGCGATACCTTCAGCTTCCTGCATCTTAGCGAACTTCTGAGCTTCAGCCTCAGCCTTCTGAGCCTCAGCCTTCTGAGCCTCAGCCTCCTGCTCACGCTGGAAACGATCAGCCTCAGCCTCTTTCTTGAGCTGATAGAGCTTAGCATCGGCTTCCTGCTGAGCCTTATAGCGGTCAGCTTCAGCCTTTTTCTTGATCTGAGCTTCGAGAGCTTTTTCAGTAACCTCTGCCTGACGTGCCTTGAGTTCTACGTCCTTTTCGGAAGCAGCGATGTTAGCGTTAGCCTTTGAAACCTCAATAGACTTACGCTGTTCCTCACGCTGGATCTCATAAGCAGCATCAGCGATAGCAAGCTGAGTATCAGCCTCTTTCTTGAGTTCAGCCTGACGGATAGCAAGCTCATTGTTCTTCTGAGCGATCTCAGTTTCAGCAAGGATCTTAGCGTCGTTAGCTTCTTTCTTAGCCTGAGCCTTAGCGATCTCGATCTCCTTTTCGGACTCAGCGCGTGCGATAGCAGCCTTCTTCTGGATCTTTGTGGTGTTATCGATACCGAGGTTTTCGATAAGGTTCTGGTCATCGGTAAAGTTCTGAACGTTGAAGGAAACTATCTCAAGACCCATTCTGTTGAGGTCAGGAGCAGCATTTTCCTGAACTTTTTCAGCGAATGCCTTACGGTCATTGACCATAGCCTCAAGGGACATCTGACCAACGATCTCACGCATATTACCTTCGAGGACCTCTCTTGCTACCTTAGCAACATAAGCAGTATCCTTATTAAGGAAGTTTTCAGCGCCCAGCTTGATGAGCTGAGGGTCGCTGCTGACCTTAACGTTAACGTTAGCGTCAACATTGATGTTGATGTAGTCAGCTGTAGGAACAGCGCTTGAAGTCTTAACGTCAACAGCGATAAGCTGAAGCTTCAGCTTATCCACACGCTCAAAGAACGGGATACGGATGCTTGCCTTACCGATAACGATCTTTTTTCTCAGACCTGAGATAATGTAAGCAGTATCCGGCGGAGCTTTGATGTAGCCGGTCACGATAATAATTATAATTAAAATAATACCTATTGCAGCGGGGATAATAACTCCCCAGTTTACATTGTCAAACATATAAACCCTCCATATCATAGTGCAGTGCTTATGCGGAGCACTTAATTTTTTTAGCAGTCGACTTATTTCGACTGCCATGATGATATTATATATTATTTTTTTATATTTGTCAATATCTCACAATTGATTACGAAGAGTATAGGAATATGTGCGCATTTATGCATAATGCACAGAAGACATATGTGCAAAAATAAGTTCATATGAACCTTCTATATAGTTCAAGGAACCTTGACAATCTTGAAATGGACGATTTTTAAACTCTTTGGCTAATTATTACAGTTTTACGGCGCTGCTTGACTTTGATACTAAAGGCAATTATAATTTACCCATATTCTATGAAAGGCGGTGAACACCATGACAATATTTAAAATATCTTATGAGATGCCAAAAATCAATACTATTACAGAAAAGCATGGAGTTTGCCCTATACGTTCAGCCATGTGCTGAGCTTTTGCGCATACAGAGCATTATGCACTCCTGCGGGAGTGCTTTTTTTATGCGTCGGGGCGGCTTCGGAAAGGAAAAGTATGATCATTTTAAACGGAAAATACAATTCAGCCAAGGTTTTTACAGAAGTGATCGAACAGGACGCTGTTTCGCAGATCATTGCATTCTGCAGTCAGCCGATGAGCGCAGATTCGCAGATACGCATAATGCCTGATGTCCACGCAGGCGCAGGCTGTACAATAGGTACGACAATGACTATCACAGACAAGGTGATCCCAAATCTTGTAGGAGTTGATATCGGCTGCGGCATGGAGACTGTAAGGCTGAAGGAAAAGCACATTGAATTACAGAAGCTTGATAAGCTCATCTATGAAAAGATACCATCGGGATTTGCTATTCGCGAAAAGCCTCACCGCTACAGCGAAAAGGTAGACCTGACAGAGCTTTACTGCTATAAGCATATTGATCCGCTTCGTGCAGAAAAGAGCATTGGCACGCTGGGCGGCGGAAATCACTTCATTGAAGCAGACAAGGGAGAGGACGGCAGTATCTATATCGTTATCCACTCAGGTTCGCGTCATCTCGGTGTTGAAACTGCGAAATACTATCAGAATGAAGCTTACAGACGGCTCAATAAAAGCTCTGAAAAGGAGGTCAATGAGCTTATCGAAAGAATGAAGTCTGAGGGAAAGCACAAGCAGATACAGTCAGAGCTTAAAAAGCTTGAAAACACTAAGACCACTGATATCCCGAAGCATCTTGCTTACTGCGAGGGAGAGCTTTTTGATCAGTATATCCACGATATGAAGATAGTTCAGCAGTTCGCCATGCTCAACCGTCAGGCGATGATGGACGAGATCATCAAGGGTATGCACCTTCACGTTGTGGAGCAGTTCACGACTATCCACAATTATATAGATACTGATACCATGATTCTCCGCAAGGGAGCTGTCTCGGCACAGGCAGGGGAGAAGCTTCTCATACCTATAAATATGCGTGACGGAAGCCTTATCTGCACAGGCAAGGGAAATCCTGACTGGAATTGCTCAGCACCGCACGGCGCAGGCAGACTCATGTCGCGTTCGCAGGCTAAGCAGAGCTTCACAGTTTCCGAGTTCAAGAAGCAGATGGACGGTATCTATACAACATCGGTAAATGCCCAGACTCTTGACGAGTGCCCTATGGCATACAAGTCAATGGAGGATATCGTGGACAATATCGGTGATACAGTTGAGATAAACGAGGTCATCAAGCCAATATACAACTTCAAGGCAGGCGAGGAATGAGCTGTTAAGCCTTTCGCTTGTATGTGTTGAGGAGGACAAATGGAAATATACGCAATGACGAATACCCATGAAAAATGGGAGATAACAGCGGCTTTTGCCGAAAAATGCTCATGGGGAGCAGGAAAACATCTGGCAGAACTTATGCGCAGTAACTTTTTCGGTGACTGGGAGCGCGTTTTTGCCGCCTTTGAGGAAGGCAAGCCTGTAGGCTTCTGCACTCTCAGCGAAAAGGACGAGCTTGACCCGAAATATCCGTATTCACCGCTGATAGGCTTCGTATTTGTTGATGATGCGCACAGAGGCAGGCGGATTTCGGGAAGAATGATAGAAAAAGTTCTTGAATACGCAAAATGTATCGGTTATGACAAGGTCTACATCATGAGCGGCGAAAAGGGACTGTATGAAAAGTACGGATTTGCGTATATGGGCGACTTTGAGTCCATATACGGCGGAAAAGACCGACTGTTAGCGATATCGCTTTAAATGGAGGTAACTATGGATAAATTCGTGTCCTATGACAAAATGAGCAAAAAGGAGAAAAAGAAGATAGACTCCGCAAAGCGCGGAAGCTGGAACGGTGTTGACCCTGCCACAAAGGTAGCTGAAACCGAAAAGAAGCACTACAAGCGCAAGCCTAAGCATCCTGAGAAATATGATGACTGATGAAATATGAGTGATCAGCTTTATAATGGCGATTGACAAATACCATACAAGGTGATAAAATAAAATATACTTGGAAACTGCGGCAATAATAACAAATTAGTGCCGCAGTTTTTGTGCAGGCGTACAAAGATGAGGCTTTATGCGAAAAAGTGAGCGCTTTTGCGACATTTATATTACAGAAGCTTATCGACGGAAGGAAGTGAGACTGTTGATAGAGCCTGAACAATGCACGCTGATAATCGAAAAATACTATCGGGAAATATTCAGCTACTGCTATGCAAAGCTCAGCTACAGTCATCACTCCGCAGAGGACTGCACACAAGAGGTCTTTGTGGTGTTCTTTTCAAAGCATGAAAGGCTTGACGAGGGCGACAACATAAGGCTGTGGCTTTACAGACGGCAGATAACGTAATAAAGGCTTATGTGCGGAAAAGTCCGCCGCCTGCCGTGAGTCTTGAGGACAGTCCCGAGGCAATGAACATCGCTGACAGCGGAGGATTTGAAGATATGTCAGACAGTCCGCTGGATATTCTCACATCAGAAGAAAGACAGCTTCTTGAGATGTATTACAACAGCGATTACGGACAACGGAACGCGGCGGCAAAAAGGCTTGGGATATCCCTGCCTGCGCTGTACAGAAAGGTGCACAAGATAAAGAAGAAACTTCGCGCCGTAAGGTAAACTGTCTATAGACGTTATCATAACAAGGAGTGATACTATTGAAAGATAAACTGATCTCCGATAAGCTTTCGGACAATCAGATGCTTGAAGACCTGCAAAGGCTTCTTGATGAGGAGCTTGCAAAGCCGTTAGAGGAGCGTGATCTTGATGCCGTTGAGGAAATCACCAACGCTATTGTCAGCATTAATGACGAAGATATACCAAAGCCTGTTTCTGCGGAAACAGTCCTCGCAGAAGCAAGCGCAAGAAAGAAGCGCGGCAGGATCATACACCTGCGCAAATGGGCAGCCGCCCTCACAGCCTGCATCGCGATCTGTATCGCAGCAAACCTCTACACCGTCAATACATTCGGTGCAGGACTCATCGAAACAGTGATGAAGATAGCAAGATCAGGCTTCAGCGTTGACCTTAACGACCTGAGAGATATTGAGCCGACAACCACACAGCTTCCGCTGTCTCCGCCGGAAACAGGTACGACTGTTCCAATGGGTACGACCACAGTTACAACAACTGCTGTCATGGCAAGCGGTACCTATGGACTTACCACAGTTCCGGGCGCAGTCATCACGACCACACAAGCTCAGATACCCGGAGGTGATACACCGCCGACAGCAACAGGTGCCCCTGTTATTGACAGCTGCGACCCGAGTGCACAGGAGGTCGCAAGAGGTATGATCACAAAGTGCCGCGAGCAGGATATATACCCATTCTATCCTGAGAGCCTGCCCGAATATTTCTCAGACCTTACTCTTGATGACTCTCATTTTGAACAGATGAAGGACTCAAAGGATATGTACCTTACCTTTAGCGACGGCGTTTGTTCAATGGATGTGATAATTGAGGAATATGTTTCTTCAGAAGTAATGCCTGAGGTGCTTATACCGAGCGACGATTATGAGTATCAGGTATTCACAGGTGAATACTTCAGCGGCATTGTCATTGAAGAGGACAGATATACAACAATAGTCTTTGTACAGGATAATACAGTATACACTATCCACGGTACTCTCTATGATGCGGGACTGTGGACAGACGCGGTAAAGAGTTTCGTTCCGTATCCCTCGGAATACATAAAGAAGTGAGGGCAGCGGTATGAGATTTAAATACATCACAGCTGCCTGCTTAGGCGTATTACTAATGTATGCACCAACTCAGATGAAAGCCGCATCTGTTGACAACAGTGTATATGAACAGTATGAGAATGCTGTCGGACTCATAGAAAAATGCTCGCTCAGATGTTTCTCGGACGAAAGCGGATATATTGAATTTACCGCCAAAACTCAGGTCTCGGGAAAGATGAAAGAGATGGGCTTTAAGAATATCACAGTTCAGTACAGCAGTGACGGAGAAAACTGGTACGATGAATATACTATCGGTGACAATACGGGAACTGATACCAAATATCACAATATCAACGGTTACAGATTAAAGGTAAAGGGCGGATATTTTTACAGGATATCCTGTGTGCACTACGCAAAGGGCAGCACACACGATGACCCTGATGTAAGGATTCAGACAGCAGTAAATTCTTCGTCGGGAGTGTGGGTAAATAAAGCCCCTGTTGTAACAACGACTACTGCCACAAGACCTGTTACAACTACGACAGCTTCCACGACTAAGAGAGTGACGACCACCTCAACAACAAAAGTGACCACAAAAACAACATCAAAAGTAACAGCAAAGACCACATCAACGCTGAAAACAGCGGTTACAGACATTGCAGGAACAAAGGCTAAGGGAAATAATGCTTTTTCTCGGAAGACCACTTCTGCCGCAAAGAAAACAGGTACTGCGGCGGCAGCAGCTTCAAAGACCACAGCTTCTACAACAGCCGCTGTGACTTCATCGGCATCAAATTCGCCGAAAACAGGTGACAGACCGCCTGTGCTTGAGTTCACAGCACTTTGCAGTGCAGGCGCAGCAGCCATATTCCTGCGCAGTAAAAACAGCAGACGCAGCTGACAACAGCTTTGTCTTTCAGGGGGCAGATCAGATATGTGTTTATAAAGCACATGAAGTATCTGAAAGGATCGGCAGAATGTAATTGGGGTTTTGCTGATCTGAAAGCTTCTGCACGGGCATTCAAAGTGAATTGCCCATGTCTTGTATATACATTTCTCCGTTTTCCCTGTCCGCAGCACTCGGACAGGGACTTTTTTGTCCTGTTTGCGTTGACACACAGCTTTAAAGCTTGTATAATGAAATAAAAAGGCATCACGGCGCGATAAAAATAATCGGGAGGTCAGAAATGAAGTTCATACATCTGTCCGATCTGCATCTCGGAAAGCGGCTGAACGAGTTTTCCATGATAGAGGATCAGGATTTCATACTTAAAGAGATATACAGCGTTATATCGGAGGAAAAGCCTGATTTTGTGATAATAGCAGGGGATATCTACGACAAGCCTGTACCCTCGGCAGAGGCTGTTCACCTGTTTGACGGATTTCTCACAAAGGTATCCGAGAGAACAGAGCATATTTTTGTGATAAGCGGCAATCACGACTCGGCTGAGCGTATTGCTTTCGGCTCGCATATAATGGAAAAGAGCGGCATACATATGTCACCTGTATATGACGGCAGTATCGCTCCAACCGTGCTTCACGACGGATATGGGGAGGTATGCGTGTATATGCTGCCCTTCATAAAGCCTGTAACAGTACGCAGATTTTTCCCCGATATTGAGATATCAAGCTATACAGACGTGGTAAATGCGGCGGTAGATGCCATGAACGCAGATTTTTCCAAGAGGAATATCATTATTGCTCATCAGTTCGTGACAGGTGCGGTAAAAAGCGACTCTGAGGAAGTCTCTGTAGGCGGACTTGACAATGTCGAATCATCGGCGTTTGACGGCTTTGACTATGTGGCGCTCGGACATATCCATAGTCCTCAGAATGTTGGCAGTGAGCGCATACGCTACTGCGGTACTCCGCTGAAATATTCATTTTCCGAAGCTGCTCAGGAGAAGTCTGTTACCGTAGTTGAGCTTGGCGAAAAGGGAATGCTCAAAGTGCGGACAGTGCCTCTTGCGTCGCGGCGTGAGATGCGTATTATCCGCGGAGAGTTCGATAAGGTCATATCAAGGGAGATAAGTGCAGAGGGTGATGTACACGATTATCTGCACATAGTTCTCACAGATGAGAATGATATCCCCGAAGCTATGGGCAAGCTCAGGACAGTTTATCCCAATATCATGAGTCTTGAATATGACAACAGCCGAACAAGAAGCTCCCACAGCAGTATGACTGCGGCAGAGACCGAGGATAAGCTCCCCATAGAGCTTTTTGAGGAGTTTTACCGTTTCAGCAACGGCAGGGAAATGACAGACTCTCAGCGTGATTTCGCCATGTCGCTGATAGAGAAGATATGGGAGGGTGAAGAATGAGACCCATAAGACTTGAAATATCGGGATTTGGACCGTATTCGGGAAAGACGGTACTTGAGCTTGAAACTCTCGGCAATAAGGGACTTTACCTTATCACAGGCGATACGGGAGCAGGCAAGACCACTATTTTTGATGCTGTTACATATGCTCTTTACGGAAGTGCAAGCGGTGCTAACCGAGATGATGACAGTATGCTCAGGTCAAAGTATGCCACACTTGACACTCCCACATATGTAAAGCTTGAATTTGAGTATAACGGCAAGAGATACAGTGTAAAGCGAAATCCTGAGTATACACGCCGTGCAAAGCGCGGTGACGGCGAAGCAAAAGAGCCTGCAAATGCTATATTTGTATATCCTGACGGAAAGGCGGTTTCGGGAAAAAGAGATGTTGACGCGGCAGTTGACGAGGTAATAGGTCTTACGGAAAAGCAGTTCAAGCAGATTGCCATGATAGCACAGGGCGACTTTATGAAGCTTATTACCGAGGATACAGGACAGCGCCGTGAGATACTGCGGCATATCTTTAAAACGGCGAATTACCAGACCTTGCAGGAGACTCTGAAACAGGAGAGCAGTGCATTGAAAAGTGCCTGTGACAGCCATCGGGGAAGTATCGGGCAGTATGTAAGCGGCATAGTCTGCGGAGAAGATGACGAGTATGCCGACGAAGTAGCAAAGCTGAAAGAGGAAATTCCGCCTGTTGAGTATATCACAGAGGTAGTTGAAAAGCTCATTGCCCGTGACAAGGCGAGAGCAGAGGTGTTCAGCCATGAAAGCGAGGCGCTTGACGAAAAGCTTGCGGCTGTCAACGGGCGTATCTCAAAGGCTGAGGAAAAGGCTAAAACTGCGGCAGAGCACGAAAAGGCATCACAGACGCTCAGTGAGATACAGCACCGCCGAAAGCTTCTTGCGGAGGAGCTTGAAAAAGAAGAGGCGCGTAAGCCTGAGCTTGAAAAGGCTATGGCTGAGTTTACCCGTATAGAAGCAGAAATGCCTGAATACAGCAAAATATCGGAGCTTATGACTCAGTCTGCCGATACGGAAAAGGCTATAGCCGAAAATATCGAACAGCTTGCAAAGCTTGCGGCATCAAAGGACGGTGCAGAGAAAAAGCTTGCACAGCTAAAGGCGGAGCTTTTGTCGCTTGATGATGCAGGTGAAAAGACTGCTATTCTTAATTCAGAGCGCGAAAAGCTTGAAAAACGTGCATATGAGCTTGCAGGACTTGCCAAAATGGTGAGAGAATGTGAAAAAAGCGCGGCAGAGCTGAAAAGTGCGGCGGCAGAGCTGAAAGAGGAACAGTCCGAGCACGACAGCCTTTTGGAAAAGAGTGAAAAGCTCAGTGAAGAGCTGATAAAGCAGAAAAAACGAAGAGCTGAAATAGAAAACTGCGGCGAAGAACGGGAAAAACTGCTCCGTGAGGAGAACAATCTCATCATACGCCGTGACGAGCTGAAAAAGCTTTCGGATAGCATAAAAGAGTGGAAAAAATATAAGAACGAGCACATAAAAGCTGCGGCAGCCTATAAAGAAGCCGCAGATACAGCAGAACTGCTTGCAAGGGAGTACGACCGCGGCTACAGAGCCTTTCTTGACGATCAGGCAGGAGTTCTTGCGGCAGGTCTTCAAAACGGCAAGCCGTGTCCTGTATGCGGTTCGCGTGAGCATCCTTGTCCTGCGGCAAGTCACGGAAAAGCTCCTTCTGAGAGTGAGCTTGAAGAGCTGAAAACAAGAGCAGACAGCGCCCGTGCAGACGCAGAGGAGCGCAGTACAGCGGCTTCTGCGGTAAAGGGAAAGGCAGAGGAGCTTGAAAGGGCGCTTGTGAGCCGAACTGATGACCTTCTCGGCTGCGGCACTGATAAAGCAGAAGAGCGCTGTGAAGCTGAGCTGAGAAACTGTACTGACGAGCGAAATGAGCTTGATAAAAAGCTTGCAGAGGCGGGCAGTCTTATAGCTGAGCGAGATAAGCTCACACAGGATATCGCTTCTAAGGAGAAGCAGGCGGCAGGCATACTCACAGCCATAGCTGCGGCGGATAAGAAGCTTGCGGAGCTTCGCGGAATACGCGACAGAATAGACGGAGCAGCTAAGCAGATGCGCAGCGACACTGAGAAAAAAGCAGCTGAGATATTGGGCGAGCAGAGCTTTGAAAAGATCCTCGGCAGCATAGCTGACGAAAAAAAGCTTCTTGATGATCAGCTTGAACAGAACAGCTTACAGCTTGAAAATGAGGAAAAGAAGCTAAAGCACAAAAAAGAAGTGGAAAATCTTATTCCAAAGGGCGAGCAGTATATCTCTGAAAAAACTGAGAAAATGACTGAGATAACTGCGGCTAAGGCGGCTTCTGAGAGCAGGCTTTCCGAGCTTTCAAACAGTCTTGCGGAGCTTAGAGAGCGGCTTCATTTTGAGAGCCGAGAAAAGGCTTCGGAGTACGCAGAGTCACTTCGTAAGCACGTAAACGAGCTGAAAAAGGCGTATGAGTCAGCTGAGCAGGCTATGAGAGATGTGGAGAAGCAGTGTTCGGCGGAGGCAGGAAAGCTAAAACAGCTTACAGCGCAGCTTGATAGCTTTGGTGATATTGACGGTGCGGCTGAAATGGCGAAGCGTTCACGGCTTACAGACGAGAGGACACAGCTCACCGAAAAGCTGAGAAAGCTTCATATACAGCTCACAGTGAACAGGACTGCCATTGAGAATATAAAGAGCGGTTCGGCTGAGCTTACTGAACTTGAAAGCCGTTATCAGCTTGTGAAAAATCTGTCTGATACAGCAAACGGAAAGCTGTCGGCGCAGAATAAGTTCATGCTTGAGACCTACATACAGACCTCATATTTTGACAGGATAATCGAAAGAGCGAATGAGCGCCTGAAAGTAATGTCCGAGGGGCAGTACACTCTTGTAAGACGCAGGGAATACGAGGATAAGCGCGCGCAGGTGGGACTTGACCTTGATGTTATCGACCACTATAACGGCTCGGTGAGAAGCGTCAAGACTTTGTCGGGTGGAGAGTCATTCAAAGCATCGCTTTCACTGGCACTTGGACTTTCTGATGAGATACAGTGTTCGGCAGGCGGCATAAAGCTTGATACCATGTTTGTTGACGAGGGATTTGGCTCTCTTGACGATAATTCCATAGAACAGGCTATGCGTGCACTTTCAATTCTGTCCGAGGGCAACAGGCTTGTGGGAATTATTTCTCATGTACAGGCGCTTAAACAGCGTATCGACAAGCAGATAGTAGTCCGTAAAGACAAAGACGGCGGAAGCCGTGCAGAAATGTTAGTGTGATGATACTTTGTGCATTTTGTCTAAACCCAGACCGAATGACAGGCGGAAAATCAATGGTTTTGAGACCATATATTCACTTTATCCTGTTATTTTTCACAAATTTTACCATGCGGCAAGGGTCTTTGTTGATTTTTGAGCGCTGAAATGATATAATTAGATTTGAATTAATCTTTATTTTAAGATATATATCCAGAGAATAATTCCGATGGAGTGATAGCAAAATGAAAATGACAAGATGTCCGAATAATCATCGCTACGATGCAGATAAATATGATACTTGTCCTTTCTGCTCAGATAGTATCAAGGCAGGTGAAGAGCGTGAAAAAGCTCCGAAAAAAGGAAAAGTTGTCAAAGTAAAAGTCAGAGCAGTAAAAGCTCGTCAGAATGCAGAAGATGAAGCAAAAGCAGCCGAAGTTCAGCCGTCCCTCAAAGCTGAAAGCAAGACTGCTGAAAAGAAGCCTGAGCCAAAGGCAGAGAGCAAGCCTGCCGAGAAGAAGCCTGAGCCAAAAACTGAAAGCAAGCCAGCTGAGAAGAAACCTGAGCCAAAGGCTGAGAACAAGCCTGCCGAGAAGAAGCCTGAGCCAAAGGCAGAGAGCAAGCCTGCCGAAAAGAAGCCTGAGCCAAAGGCAGAGAGCAAGCCTGCCGAAAAGAAGCCTGAGCCAAAGGCAGAGAACAAGCCTGCTGAGAAGAAGCCTGAGCCAAAGGCAGAGATGAAGTCTGTTGAGGCAAAACCATTGCCGAAGAGTGAAAATAAGTCTGCTGAAACAAAGTCCTCAGCAAAGGCGGAAATGATGTCTGTTGAGACAAAGCCTCTGCCGAAGGCTGAAAACAAGCCTGCTGACAAAAAGAACAGCAAGGCTGTACGCACTGATGACGGAGATGAGCTTGCAAAAGAGATAATGGAGTCAATTCCTGCGTCTGAAAAGCAAGTGTTCAAAGAGCCCGATAAGAGCGAATTCATAAAGAGCAAAAAGCCTTTGGATACAACTCCTGAGCCTGTAAAGCTTGATAAGATGTATGATAAGAAGCATGAAGCTTTCAAGAAGGGAGAAAAGGACGAGAAGAAGAGTCCGTTTGCTCCTAAAAAGGAAGAGAAGGCAGAGGAAAAGAAGTCCGAAGCTCCTAAGAAAGAGGAAAAGGACGAGAAGAAGAGTCCGTTTGCTCCTAAAAAGGAAGAAAAGGCAGAGGAAAAGAAATCCGAAGCTCCTAAGAAAGAGGAGAAGGACGAGAAGAAGAGTCCGTTTGCTCCTAAAAAGGAAGAAAAGGCAGAGGAAAGAAAGTCCGAAGCTCCTAAGAAAGAAGAAAAGGACGAGAAGAAGAGTCCGTTTGCTCCTAAAAAGGAAGAAAAGGCAGAGGAAAAGAAGTCCGAAGCTCCTAAGAAAGAGGAAAAGGACGAAAAGAAGAGTCCGTTTGCTCCTAAAAAGGAAGAAAAGGCAGAGGAAAAGAAATCCGAAGCTCCTAAGAAAGAGGAGAAGGACGAGAAGA
>SFFP01000238.1 GCA_004556875.1 Ruminococcus flavefaciens | reverse complement strand
ATTATCGCAGCGTGTACAGCAGTATTATCAATTTATTTCTCGGCAATGACAGCGTATTCAATTCATGTATATGACTTCAAAGGTAAGAAATTTATCTTTAACTTCATATTACTTATCATGACGATTCCTACACAGGTTTCTGCACTCGGTTTCTTCAGTATGTGTACCGACTGGGGACTCAGAGATACATATATCCCTCTTATAGTTCCTGCTATTGCAGCTCCTGCAGTGTTCTTCTTCATGATTCAGTACATGAAAAGCTCGCTTCCGATTGATATTATCGAGGCGGCAAGAATAGACGGTTCGGGCGAATTCAGAACATTCAACACGATCGTTCTTCCTATGCTGAAGCCTGCTCTTGCTGTACAGGCAATATTCAGCTTCGTTGCATCATGGAACAACTACTTCCTTCCTTCGTTGATTATTGATACATCAACAAAGAAGACAATGCCTATCATGATCGCACAGCTTCGTTCAGCAGACTTCTTAAAGTTTGATATGGGTCAGGTTTATATGTTCATTTTCATAGCAATCGTACCTGTTATCATCGTTTATTTCTGCTTATCAAAATTCATCATCGCCGGCGTTTCACTCGGTGGTGTAAAGGAATAAGACAATTTTGGGTTAATATATTAAATACAGAAACGGCATCGGAATATTTCCGGTGCCGTTTTGCTGTTGGTAAATAAAGTGTTTATGTCAGGTGTATAGACCACGCGGTAAGTGACAATGTATGGTTACAGTAGCACAGAAAGATGAGAATAAAGAAATCCCCCGTTAATTGCTTAACGGGGGATTAGAGTTTATTCGGTTATAAGATTAGCCAAGTCTGGCTTCGAGATCAGCGAGTTCCTGCTTTAAGCCGTCGGGGAGCTTGTCACCGAACTGCTTGTAGAATTCCTTCATCTCTTCTACTTCCTTCTTCCAGAGGTCTCTGTCAACTGAGAGCAGCTTATCTTCAACTTCTGATGTAACCTCATCCTCGATACCCTTGAGGTTGATGTCACCCTTCTTAGGAAGGTAGCCGATAGGTGTCTTTTCAGCGTCAATTGTGCCTTCGCATCTCTTGATGATCCAGTCGAGAACTCTCATGTTGTCGCCGAAACCGGGCCACATATAGTTGCCGTTCTCGTCCTGCTTGAACCAGTTAACATTGAATATCTTAGGAGCCTTGTCACCGAGCTTCTTGCCCATTTCGAGCCAGTGTGCCCAGTAGTCAGCCATGTGGTAACCGCAGAAGGGCTTCATAGCCATAGGATCGTGACGGAGTACGCCTACTGCACCTGTAGCAGCTGCTGTTGTTTCAGAAGAAACTGCAGAGCCTACATATGTGCCGTGCTGCCAGCTGAATGACTGGTAAACCAGAGGAGTTGTAGCTGCACGTCTGCCGCCGAAGATGATAGCTGAGATCGGAACACCCTGGGGGTTGTTGAACTCAGGTGAAATGCAGGGGCAGTTCTGAGCGGGAGCTGTGAAACGTGAGTTAGGATGAGCGAGCTTGTTGCCTGCTGCTGTAAATTCCTTACCGTTTACCTTGTTGCCCTTCCAGTCTGTTGCATTCTCGGGAGGATTCTTGTCAAGACCTTCCCACCAAGCTGTCATATCATCATTGTTGATAGCAACGTTTGTGAAGATCGTGTTCTTTCTTGTTGATGCAAGTGCATTGTAGTTGCTCTTAGCGTTTGTACCGGGAGCAACACCGAAGAAGCCGTTCTCGGGGTTGATAGCGTAAAGTCTGCCATCGGGACCCTGCTTCATCCAGGCGATATCATCGCCAACTGTGAATACTTCATAACCTGCCTTCTTGTATCCCTCGGGAGGAATAAGCATAGCAAGGTTTGTCTTACCGCAAGCTGAGGGGAATGCTGCTGTGATATACTTGATATCGCCATCGGGCTTCTTAACGCCGAGGATAAGCATATGTTCAGCCATCCAGCCTTCCTTCCAACCCTGGTAAGAAGCGATACGGAGTGCGAAGCACTTCTTGCCGAGCAGAACGTTACCGCCGTAAGCTGAGTTTATAGACCAGATTGTGTTGTCCTCAGGGAACTGAACGATGTATCTCTTCTCGGGATCAACGTCAGCCTTTGAGTGGAGGCATCTTACGAAATCGTTGGAGTCATCGGGCAGGTTCTTGAATGCCTGAGCACCCATTCTTGTCATGATGTCCATGTTAAGAACAACGTAGATCGAGTCTGTCAGCTCAACACCAACCTTAGCGATAGGTGAGCCGATAGGTCCCATTGAATAAGGGATAACGTACATTGTACGACCCTTCATAACGCCGTCATAGAGCTTTGTCAGCTTAGCGTACATTTCCTTAGGATCCATCCAGTTGTTTGTAGGACCTGCATTCTCCTTCTCTCTTGAGCAGATGAATGTTCTGTCTTCTACACGGGCAACGTCGTTTTCAGCTGTTCTGTGATATAAGCAGCCGGGGAGCTTTTCCTGGTTGAGCTCGATCATTTCGCCTGTTGCGATAGCTTCGTCGCGAAGAGCCTTGAGCTGTTCCTCGCTGCCATCGATCCATACAACCTTGTCGGGCTGTGTGAGGGCTTTCATTTCTTCAACCCACTTTAAAACATTCTGATTCTTTGTCATAACCGATTGTTCTCCTTTTCTTTATTTTATCAGCTTATGCTGATGAAAGTCATTCGGTAGGGAATTATCGATACACGTCATTCGTACCTTGTTCCCCATTTACTATTATAAACTATTTTTTGCAATAGGTCAATAGATAAATTGCAAAAACGGCAAAAAAATTGCACAAAGTAAGCGTTACATAACCGCCTTTGTTTTACATTACCGAAAACTCCCTGATCCGGCTGTATAAAACAAAATAAGTATAGTCTGCGTTCACTTTGTGCTTTATTTTACTTCATGAATATCTACTGATTTTAAAGGAATTAAATGTCAGCTTTAACTTCCTTGCGGAGCAGGATTATCGCAAGAAGGTTAGGTATTGCCATAAGACCGTTGAAAAGATCCGATACGTCCCATACAACCGTGGCCTGAATTACCGCGCCCACGAAAGCGGTAACAATGAAAATTGCAAGATATACGCCTACCCACTTCTTTGAGAAAAGGTAAACAAAGCAGCTTCTGCCGTATATCCACCAGCCCGTAACGGTTGTTATCGCAAAGATGAACGTTGCAATACTTAAGAACGCGCCTGCAAAGTCACCGAGTCCGTCCTGAAAAGCTATCAGCGCCATATCAAAGCCAACGCTTGATTTCTGATCTGCACCGCTTGAAAGAATGCAGAGGGCAGTCATAGTACAGATGATGATCGTGTCTATAAATACTGAGAGCATAGCCCACATACCTTGTGTATGATGCTGATCTGCACTTGAGTTTGCGTTGATCATAAC
>SFFP01000237.1 GCA_004556875.1 Ruminococcus flavefaciens | reverse complement strand
TAAGGACATCACACTTACTTATGATGTTGAGTACAAACCACAGGGAAATTCTTATATGTGCGTTTACGGCTGGACAAGAAATCCTCTTATGGAGTATTATATTGTCGAAGGCTGGGGCGACTGGAGACCACCCGGAAATGATGGTGAGAGAAAGGGCACAGTAACTCTTGACGGCAATACATATGATATCGCTAAGACAATGCGTTACAATCAGCCATCTCTCGACGGCACAAAGACTTTCCCACAGTACTGGAGCATCCGCCAGACAAGTGGTTCAAGAAACAATACAACAAACTACATGAAGGGTACTATCCACGTTGGTAAGCACTTTGACGCATGGGCAAGGGCAGGTCTCGATATGTCAGGTACACTTTATGAGGTTTCACTTAATATCGAAGGTTACAGATCAAGCGGATCTGCTAATGTAAAGAGCGTAAGAGTTTACGAAAACGGCATTGATGGCGATACAGGTGAAGACGATACACCAAAGACACCAACAATAGAGCCTGATGCAAACGGAAATTACTTCAAAAGCACGTTCGAAAGCGGCACAGGTGACTGGACTGCAAGAGGCGATGCTTCTATCGGTGTTGACAGCGATAATTACTATGATGGCAGCAGTTCTCTCCACGTTTCTTACAGAGGAGAGGATTGGCACGGCGCAGCTATCACGCTTGATCCAAACGCATTCGTTCCCGGTCAGACATACAGCTTCAGCACAGGCGTGCTCCAGAAGTCTGGCAAGACAGTAACAATGCAGCTCTCACTCCAGCAGGGCAGCGGCGACTCAGCTACTTACACAAGCGTAGCTACAGCTGACGCTAAGAGCGGCGAATGGACAAAGCTCGAAAATACAAAGTTTACTATCCCAAGCGGTTCGGGAGATCTTATTCTTTACGTTGAAACACCTCAGGATTCGGGAGAACTCTGTGATTTCTACATTGATGCTGCTCAGGGTTCCAAGTCCGGCATAAGCTCACCTGTAGCAACAGGAAAAGGTGTTGTAAAAGGCGTATATATCCCGCAGGAAGATCCTGATACTCCTCAGCAGACAAGCTCAAGCAAGCTCTCAAAGAGCAGCACTATCAAGATCATGCCTGTAGGCGACTCTATCACCAACGGTGACGGCGAAACAGGCGGCTATAGAAAATACCTCTACAGCAAGCTTGGTCAGATGGGCTACAGCAAGATAGACATGGTAGGTCCTAACGGCAAGAGCAGCGCTTCTGCAAACGGTATCACATATGACGATAACCACGCAGGCTACAGCGGATATCAGATCAAGGAAGTTCCCGGCTGGGGACAGCAGCAGGGCGGACAGGGCAGCCTTTACAACAAGCTCAAGGATCTTGACGCTGTAAAGAGCGCTCAGCCTGATATCATACTCCTTATGATCGGCACAAACGATATGACCGCAAACCGTTCAATGGACGACTGTGCATCGGATCTCCGCGATATGCTGGATTATATGCTGAAGGATATGCCTTCCGACGGCATGATATTCATGGCTTCTATCCCTGAGTTCACAGCCTACGGCGGAAACTCACAGAGAATTGCGAACTACAACAGCACCGTAAAGAAGGTAGCTGATGAATACGCTTCAAAGGGCAAGAACGTAAAGTTTGCCGACGTACACGGCTGTCTTGACGGCATGAACGATATCGGCAGCGACAATCTCCACCCAAACGGCACAGGCTACAAGAAAATAGGTGAATTCTGGGCAGGCATAATAGATGAATATGTATCTGCTTCTGCACCTGCTGTAACTACTACAACAACTACAGCACCTGTCGTAACTACTACCACCACAACAAATGCTCCGACAAACATCAGCACTCAGGTATCGCTCTGGGGCGACGCAAACCTTGACAATACCGTAGATATGTCGGATATCGTACTTATCATGCAGTCTCTTGCTAATCCGAGCAAGTATAAGCTCTCTGCACAGGCTGCTGCAAATGCTGACGTATATCAGTCAGGAAGCGGTGTAACAAACAACGATGCACAGACTCTCCAGAAATATCTCCTCGGACTGGTCAAGGAACTTCCTGAGAGCTATGCTCAGAATACTATACAGTATACTCAGGCAACACAGCCGTCAGCTACAACAACTACAACTGTACCTGCGGCTGTAAACAAGACTATCATCAGCAACTCATTCGACTCAGGCTTACAGAACTGGAGTGCAAGAGGTGAAGCAACCGTTGAGCTCAACTCTGACAGCTCATACAGCGGCAAGTCTCTCATGGTATCAGGCAGAACGATGGAGTGGCACGGTGCACTTCTTGATGTAAGCTCAGAGCTCGAAGTCGGCAAGACATACAGCTTCAGCGCTGCTGTTCTTCAGCAGTCGGGAAATGCCGCAGATATCCAGCTCTCACTCCAGCAGGGCGACGGCTCAGATGCCGTATACACAAGCATTGCAAAGGTAAACGCAAAGAGCGGCGAATGGACAAAGCTTGAAAATACTTCTTTCACTGTCCCTGACAATGCAGGCGATATGATGCTCTATTTCGAGACTGTTCAGGATTCAGCCGACCTTATGGACATCTGTATAGACGATGTTCTCGTTGCTTCTGAGGGCACAAAGTCATCTGTTGTAACAGGCGGCGGCACAGTTGCAGAGCTTCCCATATCTACATCTAACTTCAACTACAACGCAAATGCTCAGTTCAAAGAAGCTCCAAGCAGCTATTTCGGAAGCTGTCAGCAGGAAGGCAAGATAGTCAAGGAAACCTACAACGGCATAAACGGCATGAACAACCTTAATGTTTACCTCCCATACGGCTATGACAAGAGCAAGAAGTACAACATCTTCTACCTCATGCACGGCGGCAGCGAGAACGAAAATACTCTGTTCTACAACGATGATACTCAGGTTCAGCATATGTTCGACCATATGATAATGAACGGCGAAATAGAGCCTATGATAATCGTAACTCCTACCTTCAACAAGACTGAGGCAGGCAAATTCTACAGCGAGTTCCGCCAGAGCGTAGTACCTTTCGTTGAGGGCAAATATTCAACATATGCAGGCGGCGACACTTCACAGGCTTCACTCCAGAAGTCAAGAATGCACAGAGCATACGGCGGTTTCTCAATGGGTTCGGTATCCACATGGGCTGTTATGGAAAACTGCCTTGATATCGTTGGATACTTCATGCCTCTCAGCGGCGACCACTGGGGCGGAAATTCCGCATACGACAAGGCTAAGTCAATTGCAAACGCTGTTGACAAGTCAGGTCTCAAGAAGAATGAATACTTCATCTTTGCCGCAACAGGTTCAGATGATATCGCTTATCCTAATGTAAATCCACAGGTACAGGAAATGAAGAAGATGAGCCAGTTTGTATACACATCAGATTTCTCAAA
>SFFP01000236.1 GCA_004556875.1 Ruminococcus flavefaciens | reverse complement strand
TTATAACCAAGTATGCAGGATATGAGAACCTATATCGAGTCAAGGGTACTTTAGATGAACAGCAGTCTGCACTACTGTCTATTTTAGACAGCCTACAGCGAGAGGATATGCAGTTAGTCTTAGACGAAACGCACATATACAGTGTTCCTGAACTCAAGGTTACATTTTCTGCTCCCGAGGCAAACAACCTTGTTTTAGTAACAGGTGAGTTTCCCGACCAAGGAGTGTTTGCAAGCCTCCGACTTGATGTTGCGGCGTTTGCTAGTCAGTTCTATCAGTTTGTACGTAATATGCTCATTCGGCTAGAGCAGTATTATTATCGACTCTATAATGCTGAACAGCTTACAGAGTATGTTCGTGATATACTAAAAGAGAGTGATATTACGGAGCAGATAGACTTTACCTGTGGCGAGGGTATAAGTAACCTGACCAATAACCACATTACAATCGGCTTAGCTACAAACATTCTTGACCACTTGGGTACTCTGTTCACGCAGGATATGAAACAGTCAGTCCTAGAGACTTATAGTTCTCTGCCCTGCATAATAGAATGTGTGCGTAGAAAGACGCTGTTTAACACCAAGTTGGGTTGTTACTATCGTAGTTCCGCAAGGACTATTATCAGAAAGGCATATCATCAAGATGCTAGATTGCTCCATTCGGGCATAGGCTACTTTGAGAATAATCAAGAGTTCTCGCTTATTGAGATAAAGGCTTGCACTAATACCGAACTAGATGAGCTGCGTAAGCAATATGGTAATCTGTTGCAGGTTAGACAGAATACAGAACCTCGCTCAAAGGATATGTGGGTAGCCAAGAATGAAGCACAGCTAGAGCAGTTGAAAACCCGCTGCCACAAGAAAGGGTATTCTTATCGCATAGAGATGCGTGAGGATAACAAGACATACAATGTCATTTACAAGCAGTATATCGCTTGTGCCGTATGCTTCGGTCCCGTGAACCTAGATACATACGAAACACGGTATACCGAAACCGCCAAAGATTTATTCAATTTTTAAGGAGGCTTAGATATGTACAAGAAGGCAGGTATAATCGTTGGAGGCTTGATAATCGTAGTTGCAGTGGTGATATTTATAATTGCTAGCAACGCAAACAAGACAGAGGACACTCAGAGTGATATTCCAGTTGCTACACAGACCACACAATCCACACAGGGTACTCCAGCACAGACGCAGACACCTGTAGTTGCTCCTGTAGAGACAGTACAGACTACACAGGCAACACAGAGTACCCAGCCAGTTGAAACACAGCCAGTTGAAACACAGCAGACACAGCCCGCACAGACCGAGGTAGCCCCGCCAGTAGTAGATAGTACGGCTTTCGTGAAGATAGACCCCGCATCACTTCCTGCCTATACTGATGAAACCGACTTAGGTACAGTTGTTGGTCACAACGTATACAGCTACAATCACCAAGTCATATATAGCATACTCATCAATACAACTACTCATGGACAGATAGAGTGGTTTACTGACCTTGTAGACTATAATACCGCTGTTGGTACAAAGCTAGAATGTACTATAAGAACATTCAATGCCGCCCAGACGGGTGCTTTCCCAAGCATTATAAGCGTGACCGCAATTTAATGAACACCGCCCCTCGACAAGTTCAGCCGAGGGGTATTTTATGCCTTTTTGAATGACGATTTGTAGGCTGATTTTACAGTACACGCATACACGCTCCTGTGAGCCATTTTAAGCGACTTTAAGGGGTTAAGGGTATCGGTATATACCCCAAGCATTAAAGCCCCTTAAATCGCAAATTTCGGGGCTTTCCGTTGATTTGTGCTTTCGGGGTTAATTGAGAGATTGTGCAAGGGGTAGTTATATTGACTATTTCACATAGGCAAAAGCAACAAACTGTGGTTTAGGGGCTATCGGGAATGAAAATTGCCTAGTCTTTATGCAAGTTGTACAATGAAGATACTAAAAATTACCTATATTTTGTGCAAAATTTAGTTGGTTTCCTACTTGACTTTTCTGCTCTTATGTGGTAGAATATAGGTACAGTCAAGAGAGGCAAGGCAGAGCGAACTGCCAAGCCTACATACGCAAAGTGCAAAATAAAATACTTTTAAGGAGGACATTTATTATGTCAGAACTCGGAAATGTAAACGCTATGAACGCAGTTAGCGACCTAGAAGCAGCAGTTGCTTCCCAGCAGGGTTCTCAGCTCGCACAGGCAGCAGCCGTAGCAGCAGAAACCGCCCCCACAGCCGCACCCGTAACAGGCAAGACCAATCTTGCTAAGAGAGGTGCAGAGATTTATCGTAACCTCGACTCCGAGGCTAAGAAGGCTCTTAACAGCAATTCAGGCAAGGTTCACTTCATCTGCTGCATGGGTGCTAAGAAGCTACCCTCTACCGTACAGACCTCTACAGGTCAGAAGGACGCTAGCGGCAAGCCCATCCTCAAGAGCGAAGCTTCCAACGTAGTTGTAGGCTTTAAGTTCAAGACGGATATCGACCTCAAGGTTCCTTCTATTCCTTTCCAGAAGCCCCCGCACGACCTCAAGAAGCGTCCTGACCCCGCTACAATGCAGTATCAGGAAATCAAGGCTGGTTCGGAGTTCGTACTCACCAGAGTTGAGACCATGTTTATGCTTGCTGACCCCAGTCTGCTTCTCAACGGCTTCGTAGAGTGCAACAACGACCCCAGAGGCGTACAGCTTGCAGTTAAGATAAATTCTGATTACGGCACAAAGGTTGAACTTCCTACACCTGCACTCCGTTACACCAACGGCGACCAGGGCTCTATCAAGGCTACAATGGACTTCGTAGATGACGGTAACGCTTGCCTCCCCGCTTACGCAGCTAAGTTCGGCGACCTCTATGTGAACAGAGCTGGCTCCAGAACAAAGGACGGTCTTTCTGCTTCCAATGCTTCTACTGCTACTCTCGCTTCTCTCGAAATCGCTCGTATCCTCGGTATCGGCTAATCGCCGCTGCCTAGAGCAGTTGCTTGACGGCGTAAACGACAGCCCCTTTCGCAAGAGAGGGGCTGCCTTATTATATAATGCAACCACTTCTAGACTGCTGAAACATAGCCCACAGCGACCTGTGAACGCAGAGGGTACTTTGTGAGCGGTCTAGCTGGTTAATATATGGCAACCCCTTTGGTACTTAGTATCAAGGGGGTTGTCTGCTTTATAGATATAAACATTCTTTGTATCTTTATTTTTGACATTTCAAGGAGGTTTATACAATGGTTCTAGATTTACTATGCGTCTTAATAGTAGTAGGCGGCGGAGCCTTAGGCTACTTTAAGGGACTATTCAAAATGGTTGCTAGGCTAGCTAGTATTATAATTGCTTTTCTAGTCGCCATCGCTGTAGCGGGTAGTGCCTCAACTTTTGTTTACAAGTCTGTTATCGCACCC
>SFFP01000235.1 GCA_004556875.1 Ruminococcus flavefaciens | reverse complement strand
CATCACCACCGTATTGACATTTTACTTTCTTGACAAAGTTCAGATATGTATGATATACTTATACTTGATTTTATTAAGAAACGAGGAATATCCATGCTAAACAAGCTCCTTGACAAGCTGGACCGTAAATTCGGACGTTTTGCCATTTCTAATCTTATGCTGTATATCATCATCGGTATGGGCGTATTTTTCGTGGTGGATATGGTACTTATGTCAAATCCTGACAATAATATCTTTCTGATCGACATGATAAGATTTGACCGGGAAAAAATATTCAGCGGTCAGATATGGCGAGTCATATCATTCATTCTCGAACCGCCCGATTACACCCTTGTATTTGTAATATTCTCGCTGTATTTCTTCTGGCTCATGGGCGCAGGACTTGAACAGCAATGGGGAAGCTTCAAATTCAATGTGTTTTACTTCACAGGAATAATCGGCTGTATCATTGCAGGCTTCATAACAGGATTTGCAACAAATTATTATCTCAATCTCAGCCTTTTTCTCGCGTTCGCGGTGCTTTTCCCGAATAAGGAGATATACCTGTTCTTTGTACTTCCCATAAAAGTGAAGTGGCTCAGTCTGCTTGACGGACTTCTTCTTATCGTAAGCTTTGTACGAAGCGGCTTTTATATAAGGGTGTTCCTTTTGCTTTCAGTGGCAAATTTCCTTTTATTCTTCGGAAAAGACCTGTTTGATATGCTGTACTTCTCAGGCAGGCAGCTTTACCGCAAATATCTGAAAAAATAAAGTTATCCCCGAAACAGTGAACTGTTACTGTTTCGGGGATCTTTCATCTTCTTGCCTTTTTCAGGGTGTATTCAAGGTAATCAAGACAGCTTATCCGCTTTTCGCCTCGGTGCACCTCGTCAAGGAGCTTTTTCCTGTGTGCGGCAATAAGCCTCATGCACTTATCCTCATCACCGAGACAGGCTTCAAATTCTGATATAAAACCTTTATTACAGCCTGCTTCCATAAGGTTTTTTCTCATTTCATCTGTCATATCTGCCGCCCCTTTCACATTTTTATAAGTCTTTATCCTCTGCGTTCATTATAGCACACGCTCATTGGAATTACAAATACTTATAATCTATACAGTTTCATGCTTGACAGGCATTGCATTTTCTGCTATAATCCTCATAAAAGGAGTGACTATATATGGAACTGCGTGTTTTAAGATATTTTCTCGCTGTCGTGCGCGAACAGACGGTCTCTGCCGCCGCAGAATCGCTTCACCTCACTCAGCCTACCCTGTCAAGACAGCTCCGCGAACTTGAGGAACAGCTCGGCAAAAAGCTGTTTATACGCGGCAGTCACAGGATAGAGCTTACGGAAGAGGGAATGCTCCTGCGCAAACGTGCCGAGCAGATACTTGAGCTTGTAAGCCGCACCGAAAACGATATTGCTTCAAGCAACGAGACTATTGCAGGCGATGTTTACATAGGTGCAGGCGAGACCGACGCTGTAAAGCTTATTGCAAGGGCGGCAAACCGTATGCGCCGTGACTATCCGCTTGTTCATTTCCACATCTACAGCGGTGACGGCGAGGACGTTCTGGAAAGACTTGATAAAGGTCTCAGCGACTTCGGCATAATCTTCAGCAAGCCCGATACATCTAAATATAACGCCATAATGCTCCCACTCAGGGACGAATGGGGCATACTTATGCGCCGTGACTTTCCGCTGTCCGAAAAAAACAGCATCACACCTTCGGATATACGCCATCTGCCGCTTATAATCTCGCGCCAGCTTTCGGATAAGAATTCCGTAATGAAATGGCTTGGCTGTAAGCTTGATAAGCTTGACGTTGTTTCCACCTATAATCTGGTGTATAACGGCTCGGTAATGGTGCGCGAGGGAATAGGCTGTGCAATAACTCTTGACAAGCTTATAAACGTCAGCGGAGACAGCGAGCTTTGCTTCCGCCCACTTGAACCGCCTGTTTTTGCGGAAATGAACTTCGTCTGGAACAAATATCAGGTAATGACAGCGGCGGCTGAAAAATTTCTCAGCTATTTCCGCAAAGAGATAGCAAAATACTAAATATGCTTCAAAGCCTCGCTTCATGCGAGGTCTTTTTTATGCCGTTCTATGCCTTCAAAGCATAACAACCTATACAATATAGGTATTTTACTTTACTGATAAACTGTGATATAATAAAGAAAACACAGATCTAAGGAGGACTCTTCTATGAAAGCATCAGACAGATCTCAGTTAGAAAAGCTCGACAGCTTCGGTATCGGCGCTCCTAACGACGCTTATGCACAGTATTTTGTGGGCAATTCCTACCTCAAACCTCTCACAGAATACGGAAAATGTCCTGTATTTCTGGCAAATGTCACATTTGAGCCAAAATGCCGCAATAACTGGCATATCCACCACGCTAAATCAGGCGGAGGTCAGCTCCTTATCTGCACAGCAGGCGAGGGCTGGTATCAGGAATGGGGCAAAGCTCCTGTAAGCCTTACCGCAGGCACTGTTATCACTATCCCTGCAAATGTTAAGCACTGGCACGGTGCTAAGGCAGATTCATGGTTCTCGCATATCGCTGTTGAAGTTCCGGGTGAGGAGTGCTCTACAGAGTGGTGTGAGGCTGTTTCGGACGAAGAATACGTAAAAATAGGATAAAAATATGACAGACAAGGATCTCATCACAGCTTTGAACAGCGCCAAACGCATAAAATGCGGAAGTGACGCACATCTTAAAATGCACGAGCTGAGTCAGCGCGCTCTGCGCATAACATCAGAAATAAACGGAAGCTATCATACTCCCGAAGAGCTTCGCAGTCTTATGGAAAAACTCACAGGTCAGGAGCTTGACGATAAATTCGGCTTGTTTCCGCCATTTCACACTGACTGCGGAATAAATATCCACATTGGAAAAGGAGTTTTCATCAACTCCGACTGCAAATTTCAGGATCAGGGTGGTATTTTCATCGGTGACGGCTGTCTTATCGGACATAATACCGTCATCGCAACCCTTGATCATGGTATGCTCCCCGAAGAGCGTGGGGACCTGCTCCCAAAGCCTGTTCATATAGGTAAAAATGTATGGATAGGTTCAGGTTCGATCGTTCTCGGCGGAGTTACCATTGGTGACAATGCAGTAATAGGCGCAGGCTCGGTAGTAACTAAGGATATCCCCGAAAATATGATAGCTGTGGGAAGTCCTGCAAGAGTAATACGCAGTATCTATGATTGATGGAGGTATATTATGGTAAAACAGACAGCAGGAAGAGATCAGCTGGGCGATTTCGCCCCGAAATTTGCAGAGCTTAACGACGATGTGCTTTTTGGCGAGGTATGGTCAAGAGAGGATAAGCTCCCTCTCCGTGACAGAAGCATCGTAACAGTTACCGCTCTCATGTCACAGGGACTTGTTGACAGCTCTTTCAAATATCACCTTATGTCCGCAAAAAACAACGGCGTGACCGCCGAGGAAATGGCTGA
>SFFP01000234.1 GCA_004556875.1 Ruminococcus flavefaciens | reverse complement strand
AGCACCGGTGAATAAAAGCTTGATGTGTTTTTTGATACCCACTTAAATCACTCCTTAATAAAATAAAAAAGTCATAATTTTTGTAAAATCTTTATGAGTCAGACAACTCAACTCTCTATCTGTTTTTATTATAAATTTGGTAAAATTGAAATGCAAGTCATTTATTGCCGCGATTATGTAAAATGACTAAAAATTGCTTGTGATGTGTGAATAACGCTGTTTAGCGTAAAATGGGTACAGATAATATTATAATACATTATTTAGTGAAATAAAACAACCCATTTTATACCGATAAGGTGGAGAAAAAAAGGAAAGTTTTAAGCTGTAATTGTTAAATCAGTAAATAGTGATATTTTTAACATAAAAGTGCTATCCGTAGTAGAAATATTACCATTTTTGTCATTATTTTAGTATAACATACAGAAGGTTACAATTATAATTTAAGTAATATAAAAAAGAAATGTGTATTTTGTATATTTTTTATTCAAACTGCACTCAAGAAGGGAAATTATAACAGCGGACGGCAGAAATGCTGTTTGCTGTTAGCCGAAACGCATTGAGCAACAGAAAAAAACAGCCGATGCGTCAGGCAGAAAAAATGCAGCCGATAATAAAAAAATGACATTGGCTGTAAATATTAAAACTGGGGGCAGACTTATGAAAAAAATCCTCTCTATCGTAACGGCTGCAGCTCTGACTATTCCTGCTGCGGCATCAATGCCGCCTAAGGTGGCAAAAGCGGACAATCCCATGATACAGACCATTTTCAGCACAGATCCTGCGCCGATGGTCTATGACGATACTGTGTATGTCTACACGGGTCGCGACAAGGATAATTCCGACTTTTACTATATGCCTGACTGGCACTGCTATTCCTCAAAGGATATGCAGAACTGGACAGATCACGGCATGATACTCTCATGGGACAGCTTTTCATGGGGAAAGGAGGACTCTGCCTGGGCGTCTCAGTGTATCGAGCGCAACGGCAAGTTCTATTACTACGTTACTCTTGAGAACAAGACAGGCGGCGGACGCGCTATAGGTGTGGCTGTTGCGGATTCTCCCACAGGACCTTTCAAGGACGCTATAGGCAAGCCTCTGTGCGGTCCTAACTGGGATTACATCGACCCGACTGTTTTCATCGACGATGACGGACAGGCGTGGCTCATGTTCGGAAATCCTACCTGTTACTACGTAAAGCTGAATGAGGATATGATATCTTTAGACGGCTCTATCGGACATTTTGACATGAATTCTTCTACCTTCGGTCCGGGAGGAAACAAAGCCTCTTCCTATGGTGAAGGACCGTGGTTCTATAAGCGCGGCGACCTGTATTATCTGGTATATGCCGCATTCTACAACGGTGAAGGCTCTGAGAGCATAGGCTACTCTACAGCTCCGTCACCGACAGGTCCGTGGACTTACCGCGGACAGGTGATGAAGAAGCACAACTGCTTCACTAATCACCCCGGTGTTATTGATTTCAAGGGAAGATCCTACCTTTTCTATCACGATGCAAGTCTTCCGCACGGCGGCACATTTGACAGAAGTGTGTGCGTTGACGAGTTTTCATACAACTCTGACGGCACTATCCCTGTTATATCGCCGAGCAAGAGCGGTCCGAAGCAGATAGCTTCTGTTGACCCTTACAAGCGCACAGAAGCTGAAACCATATGCAATTCATCGGGCATAAAAACTGAGAATTGCAGTGCAGGCGGTATAAATATCGCCAATATCGAAAACGGCGATTATGTGAAAGTGTCGGGCGTGGATTTCGGAAGCGGTACGGATAAATTCACGGCAAGCGTGGCTTCTGCTGCCGAAGGCGGAAATATCGAGATGTATCTTGACAGTCTCAGCGGCAGGAAGATAGGCACTTGCAGTGTGCCTGCTACAGGCGGCTGGCAGGATTGGGAGAAAGTCTCATGTAATGTCAGCGGCGCAAGCGGTGAGCATGATCTGTATTTCAAGTTTACAGGCGGAAGCGGATATCTTTTCAATGTTGACTGGTGGCAGTTCGGTGATGATGAAGGAACAAGCAGTGTTACAACTTCTTCATCTGCTCCGATACAGCAGACCACAACAACTACAGTAAGTGTTCCTTCTGATGACGCTTATCTGCTTGAATGCTCGTTTGAGGGCGGTACTGATGGCTTTGAAGGAAGAGCGGGCGCAAAGGTCGCTTCTTCGTCAAAGGTTTCTTTCAGGGGCAGTAGTTCCCTCTACTGCTCCGAAAGAACTGCAGCTTATCAGGGGGCATATATCGATCTTGGAAGCAAATTCAAGGCAGGCGAGAGCTACAGCTTCAGTGTGAATGCAATGTATGAAAACGGCAAGGACTCTGATACATTCCATTTCACCATGCAGTATGATGACGCAAACGGTGATACTCACTATGAAAAGATCGCTACTGTTTACCCTTTGAAGGGCGAATGGGCACAGCTTTCAAATACAAGCTTCAGGATACCCGAGGGCGCTGAAAATGTCAATATCTATGTTGAGACAGATAAGAGTACCTGTGACTTTTACATTGACGATCTGAAAATCGCAAAAGCAGGCACGGTCATAAACGGCGCTGTTGGCGGAGTCTATATGCCCGGTGACGTAAATATGGACGGCGATGTAAATTCCCTTGATCTTGTCCGCGCAAGAAAGATGATCGTTGCTCAGAATAACGGCGGTGCTTCAAATATGAACGCTGACGTTGACAAGAGTTCACAGTTTGAAGTGAATGATATCGTACTGCTTCAGAGATATCTTATCGGAAAGATAGTTGAGTTCCCTGATAATACTCCCGAACCTGAGGTCAGCGCTTTCAACTACAATTCGGCAGTACAGTATAAGGAAGCTCCCTGAAACTATCTCAACAGCTGTTCACAGGCAGGCAGGATAGTCAAGGAGAGCTACAGCGGCATCAACGGACAGAACAGCCTTAATGTTTATCTCCCTTACGGCTATGACGAGAGCAAGAAGTACAATATCTTCTATCTCATGCATGGCGGCGGAGAAAATGAGAATACTATATTCAGCAATGACGTAAAGCTGAACAACATTCTCGATCACATGATAATGAACGGCGAGCTTGAACCGATGATCGTTGTAACTCCTACCTTCAATAAGACCGAGGCAGGAAAGTTCTATGACGAGTTCCGCAGGAGCGTTGTGCCTTTCGTTGAAAAGAAGTATTCAACATACGCCGATAAGGACGTATCAGAGGCTAACCTTAAAGCAACAAGAATGCACCGTGCATACGGCGGATTCTCGATGGGCGGTCTCTCAACATGGTGCGTCGCAGATCACGATATGGACATCGTAGGCTATTTCATGCCGCTTTCGGGAAACAACTGGGAAGGCATGAATACCCTTACAAAGGAAATAGACAGTCTCGGACTGAAGAAAAATCAGTATTTTATCTTTGCGGCAACAGGTTCTGATGACATTGCGTATCCGAATAT
>SFFP01000233.1 GCA_004556875.1 Ruminococcus flavefaciens | reverse complement strand
GTATTTCTCAGCCATGCGCACATCTGTACACAGAATAAGGCTGAGGAATTTAACAAGCTCTTCATCGGGAGCAGGTACGCTTGATGAAAGAGCATTTGCGGAAAAGAAAGATACTATCTCTTCATCGGAAGCTGTCTCAACATTTTCAAAGCAGTGTACATCTTCATCAGGGGGATTTTTGCCCGAAAGGAAGATATGCACAGGCATTGCGAGACCTTTTTCCTTTGCCTGTCTTACAAGCTCGGTAACGAAAACGGTACCCATGCTGTGTCCGAAAAGTGCATACTCACCTCTGAGAAGCTCAGAATGCTTTTCTATGAGGTCGGAAACGCAGTCGGATACGTTGTCCAGCAGCGGCTCAGAAGGGCGTGTGAAGCGTCCTGAAAGCTCCATAGGCACTACTGTGAGATCCTTTGGAAGAAAGCGCTTGAATGAGCTGTAGCTCTTGGCTGAACCGCCTGCATGAGGAAGAAAGAATAATACCATATTATTCCTCTACAGGTGTGCCCTTTTCGTTGAGAAGGTCGAATATTTCGCCGACCTTGCTGATAGAAGCGACAAGTGAAAGAGGGATATTGATCTTGAAGGTCTCTGTTATTTCAGAACCGAGACCGAAAAGACCAAGAGAATCGAGATAGAGATCGTCGTAAACGTCAGTATCTCTTGTTATCTCAGAAGCATCAACTCCTACGTAATCGGAAATTGCCTGCTTGAATTCGTCAAAATTAAGGTTATTCATTATTATTTATACTCCTTTTTTCTAAGGTATTTAAACTGTATCTTACCGATATCCTTTGGTATCTCTTCAACGAGAACTACCTTATCGGGTACTTTGTATGCTGAAAGCTTACCGTCGAAATAGCGTGCAAGCTCACCGCGTGTTACCTTTTCCTCGCCCTTAGGCTGAATGTAAGCAACTATCTGCTGACCGATAACAGGATGGGGTTCGTCTGTAACAGCTGCAGCAGCTATCTTAGGATGAGTAAGGAGACAAGCCTCTACTTCCTCAGCGTGAACAAGATTGCCGCCGCGCTTGATTATACGCTTGCTTCTTCCTGCAAAACGAACTATACCGTTTGGAAGCTTGTTTACAAGGTCGCCTGTGCAGAACCAGCGTCTGCCATGATCGTCTGTGAGTATCTTCTCGGCAGAAAGCTCAGGGTTGCCGAAATAATCAGTGATGACACCGTCTGTGTATACACAAAGCTCGCCGACCTCGCCCTCAGGAACATCATTGTGCTTTTCGTCGATAACGCGCACATCTGTGAAGCTGAGCTTGCGGAAATCACTTGGGTCTGTGCCTGCATCTCTTGCTGAATCCCATACGACCATAGTGCAGGTCTCAGAAGAGCCGATAACGTTGATAACGCGGATATTGAGCTTTTCTACGAATACATCAGCTATTTCCTTAGGAAGTACCTCACCTGCAAAATAGCAGATACGAACGCTTGAAAGGTTATACTTGTCAAAGTCAGGAGTTGAGAGAAGCACCTTTGCAAGTGTGGAAGTGAGCTGAATAACATTTATCTTGTATTTCTGTACAGTTTCAAGGAAGGTGATAGGGTTGAACTGAGGCTGATACATAACTGTACCGCCCTTGAGTACCATCTGCTGACCCATGCCGAAGCCGCCCTGATGATAGAGAGTCATACCCAGCATCATTACATCGTCAGACTTGAATTCAAGGTAGTCGCCCATATCCTTCTGAGTCGAAAGGAAGCCGCCTGAAGGTACTGAGAGTATATTAGGCGTACCTGTACTGCCTGAAGTGCAGGCAAGAGACATAGTGTGAAGGTACTCAGGCTCGTATATCTCACATTCCTTGCTGCCATATTCTGCGATGAACTTGTCAGCAGAGATGTAGCAGCTGTCCTGTGGGATAAGGCTTTCGTCAGCGAAGCATACAACCTTGTCAAGAGTTATCTGTGAAGGTACGAGCTTGCTTACAGCTGCGATAATATCGTTGTTTCTGTACTTATCGGTAATGAACATTACCTTTGAAGTAGTAGCAGGAATGAGCTTTGAAAGCTCGAAAGAGCCGCTCTGAGGGTCCATAGGAACAGGCTGTGCGCCTATTCTTACAGCTGACCAGAATACCAGATACCACTCTATGCTGTTAGGCATACAAATGCCTACCTTATCGTCCTCGCCGATGCCCAGTTTTTTCATGGCAGAGCCGAGAACGGCAGTTTTCTCCATGAATTCACCGTAAGTAACAGTGTTTTCATCTATTCTCAGCAGCACCTTGTCAGGTGTTTCCTGAGCGTATTTGCCATAATAATCAAAGAATTTTTCTGACATTATTTATTTCCCCCATTAAGTCTTGCTGCAATAAAATCTGCTGCAATGTGCTTTACCCAGTGATACTGCTCACCAACAGGCATAGCGTGCATGATAGTTTCCTCAGAAACGTAAGCAGGCTTATCCTGAATGTGTATAGCCTCCTTGTATCCTGTAGCCTTTGCAAGAAGCTGATTTGAAGCCTCAGGAGTCATCCAGTTGTCGTCACTGCTGTATACCATAAGGAAATCAGAGGAATGTGTACCCTCTTCCAGAACTCTCATGCTTTCGAGATAGTTTTCTGTGTACTGGTATGAGCTCCACTTGCCGCGCTTCATCCATACAGGGATATTGTCCTGAGAAGCAAAGTGCATGAGGAGTGGGAAAAGGCTTACACAAGCCTTTACCTTTGGATTTTTTACAGTTGCGCGGAAAGCATATCCGCCGCCCATGCAAAGACCGAAGTTAGCGATGTTATTGCTGTCAAGCTTAGGGGAGTTTTTGATGAATTTGTATATACCGTCAAATGCAGCTTCGATCTGCTGACCGCCGCACTTGATATTGTTGTGGATTATGGCAGCACCTGCGCCGGGCATATCGGGAGTAATAACTGCGATACCTCTTTCATTGAGAGGAGCAGAGAGCATTTCAAGCTCTTCCTTGCAGCTTCCTATACCTGAGTAAGTTATAGCTACAGGGTAATTTGTCTTTCTTCCCGAATCAGGATAGTGGATGTAAGCAGGTATCTTGCCGAACTTAGTATCTATTTCAATGTATTCTACCTTATTTTTGCAAAGCTTTATGTAACGCTTATAGCTTTCTTCGAGACCGCTGTAGATCTCTCTCTTGTGTTCTACATCTTCAATGTTGATCATAAAGCAGGCATAGTGGCATTCAGTCACCATTTTTGCATATGCTTTTGCCGAGATCTTGTTTCCCTTAGCCTCTGCCTCATCGCGGAGCTTTGCATATCTGTCGATCTTAGCGTGCCATTCGTCAAGCCATACAGCCTGTATCTGTTTGCCGCTTTTTACCTTGATTGTATCAATCTTTTTGAGAATATACTCAAGATCGAAGGGGTCAGCTCCATAGAGGAGGGAACGAGTTGCTACGGGGTTCAGTAAATCTCTTATAGCCCATTTCATATTTATCTTTTCCTTTCATATATAAAGGTCAGCCTG
>SFFP01000232.1 GCA_004556875.1 Ruminococcus flavefaciens | reverse complement strand
TACAGTCCTCTGACGTATGAGTCAAGAGGACTGTTTCTTTTTATGTATGCCACTGAGAGTTGAGGAAATCTATTCTGCTGTGAAGCCATTTTACGAGAAAGGCTGCGCAGGTCTCTTCGCTGAGACATTCCTTTGCAGGCTCAGAAAGTTCAAATACAAATTCGGAATTGATGATGATATTATTCCATTTGGCGTAATTCTTTCTGAATTCTTCATCAAGACTTGCGCTGTCGTTTTCTATCATCTGGCAGGTGCGCTCAAAGACACCGTTGTCATAGGCTTTTGTCCATTTTTCTTTGATTATATCCTGATACCAGTCTTCATAGGCAAGTACCATTAGCCACGGATTTGCGGAATCAAGCTCCTTGTCAGGGTCGGGCATTATATTTGCAGCGTAAAATCCCTGACCGTCAATACATCTGTCTCTGTTGCCCATAGAGGAATCGAAATCCCACGGGGCTTCAAAGGTAAGCTTTTTGCTGCCCTCAGCGCTGAAATCAGCATCCATGTAGAAGCTCGACCAGCTTATATCCGCATCGCAGGTCAGCTCGCTGATGATATACATATCCGCAAGCGAGTCAATATTCACGACATTTTCCACAGCCTGCTGAGGGGTGATATCCTTGCTCTCCTTCAGCTCTTTGAAGTCCTTGTCAAAGACAAAAGCTTTGTCGTTATAGGCTGCTTCGTACATTATCCTGTAAGTGCCGTTGACGAAATTTTCAATGAAATCATGCTGCTCCTGCGAATAGACATCGCTCTTTATGGTCATGCCAAGCTCATTGCGCGGATCGCTCTTGGAAGTTTTCTGGCACTGGAAAGACCTGCCGCGTCCGCCTTCTCCGTCAAAAGGTGTAAGGGGAGCATTGTCTGCAAGGTCAAGCGAAAAACCGTGCATTTCGTCCTCATTTTTGAAATAGCCGTCGTATTCAAGGAAATATCCGATATCAGTACCTGTATAGTCCTTTTCGGGACGGTTGATATCCACTCTTCCGTCAGCTGCCTGAAGCATTTCCGTAAGCAGATAAAGTCCCAGATATTCGCCGTTAAGCTCTACTTGTACAAGGTCCGCATCAGCGGCAAAGAGACCGTCCTCACCGAGTATTTCACGCGAAGCATAGAGAGCGGCTTTGTTTCTGAGCATCGAGCCGTCCTTATACTCTGCAAGGAGAAGCCAGTTTTTATACTGCTGACCGTCATTGAGACCGAGAAGATTTTGTTTTTCGGTAAATTTTATCCTGAGCGGCTTCTTTTTGTAAAGAGTAGTCCAGTTGCCGCGTACCTTTACCTGTGCATCGCAGGGTGAAAGCATAACGCTGCCGTCGGGGGATGTGAGAGTTACAGAGCAGTCCTCATAGTAAGGAGCAGGCGTAGTCGCGTATTTAGGGTCCCACTGTTCCATAGATTTTGCAACGTGTTCTGCAACAGGCTTGAAAACAAAATCCGTAACATCGGGGTCGGTGCTTTTAGTTTGTATAGACAGCACGGGAAGCTCCTTCTGTTCAGACATTGTATTTCCGTTTGTATCTGATGATGTGTTCTGTGAATTATTCTTTGATGAACAGCCACAGAGCATTAATACTGCAAGAGATAATGATAATATCCTATTAAAATTTTTCATGTTTACCTCCGAATAATTGATAAAAACATTATAACACAATATACAAAATAATGCAACAATTGTCAATAAAAAGACACACTCGATTTGAGTGTGTCTTTGATAAGTTTTTATTCTCTGTACCTGACCAGTACATAATACTCATTTGTCGCAGGGATTTTTACGGCCACTGCACGGTCTGTGTCTGTGTTTTTCAGCTCGTAGACCTCCATAGGCTGAACGATATTCTTTGTAAGCGAAACAAGGATATTTACGTCGGCGGTGCATATAAGCTCACCTATCTTATCAGCGCTGACAGGTCTGTCTCCGAAAGTGGACTCTGCCACAAGCTTTTCGTATCTGATGTTATTGACGGTAACGCTTACAGGGAATTTGCTCATATATTCCCTTAGCTCTTTTTCTGTTTTTGCGCCTGTGGGATTAACCACAGTTGGCACTGTGGTGACAGGTCCATCGGCAGTGGTCAGCTTTGCAGAAGTAGTAACAGGCGAAACTTCTAATGAAGTCGTAGTCGGAGTATAGCTCTCTTCAATATTTGTTTCGGGAATTATTACAGTTTCTTCATCTTGCACGGAAGTTACTGTGGTAACGTTTACCTTTGAAGTCGTTGTGGTATTGGCTGTAGTCCGCGGTATTTCAGTGATTTTTGAAGTTGTATGAATTCGGGCAGCCGTCCTTGCAGGTGATGTTGTGACGACCAATGCAGCAGTTTGCGAATGCGGAGCAGCTGTAGTTTTTACAGCAGTCGCGGAAGTAATTTCCGTTTTGGCAGAAGAAGTATTCACGTCAGTCGTAACTGCGTCAGTCTCAGAAACAGTAGTGACTGTGGAAACCGAAGTCGTAATAACAGGCTGCTCTTTGAAGCTTCCGGCAGGCTTTTTCAGCGAGGGCTGAAGCTTCCATGCGCCGAAGCCGACAATGAGCGCCGCACAAAGTCCCGAAGCCGCATAGGAGATATGACGAATCTTAGCAGATTTTTTCTTTCGCTGCTCAAGTATTTCGTCGCCCTTTTCAAATATTCTGTCAGCGATCTTTAAAGTGGTCTTGTCATATTCCCTCATATCTGAAGCCCTCCTTTTCCAGAATATTCCGCAAAGACTCCTTTGAACGATAGAGAAGATTGCGCATTTGACGCTCAGATTTTCCCATTATCTTAGCCGTTTCAGTGCTGCTGAAATTCTCAAAATATATCAGATACAGAACCTGTCTGTAATCATTGTTCAGCTTTTCCAATGCTCTGAGGAGCTGTTTTTTGTCCTCGTCCCTGATATAATTGTTTTCGATATTCTCCCTGTCAGCGATGTCGTAGAAGTCGTCGATAGGAGTTTCACCGTATTTTGACATCTTTCGGATATGGTCGATAGCCATATTCTTTCCTATAGTATAGAGCCATGTTTTGAAGGAGCATTTCCCTGAAAATTTAGGCTTGTCAGTATACAGCTTCAGAAAAGTCTCCTCTGCTGTTTCCTCAGCAAGGCAGAAATCGCCTGTAAAGCTGCTGAGGAAAAGCACAAGACCCTCTCTGTGATCGCTTATTATATCAATGAGAGCATTCTTATCACCATCGAGGAAACGGCGGTAGCTACTTGCACCGTTATCCATAAAAAACTCCTTTCGCAGGCGCAGTATCTGCACCTGTTGATATGATGATATGTCCCTTTATAATTCTGACGTAAAAAATGCTGATTTGTCTAACCACAATTATATATTTCCCCAAAAAATTTTTCAATTTTTTTTTCTGAATTTTTTGAAAATGGGTGAGACAAAAGTATTATTTCTCCGTCAAAGTAGTGAAAGCAAAAATCACGGCATGAAAGCCGAAAAGGAGGTCATATTATGAAAAAAACGTTTATA
>SFFP01000231.1 GCA_004556875.1 Ruminococcus flavefaciens | reverse complement strand
GATATCCTTTGTTTCGAGCCTGTATATATCTTCACCGCGCCGCGCTATAAGATGTGACACAGTGACATTGTTTTCCGAGAGTATCAGCTCTGCACTGTCATCTATGTCTATTCCGCGTTTTATCAGCTCAGCCGCTATCGAGTCGTAGTGTTCGTCGCTTACAAGCAATCTTATTTTCATTGTCGGCTGTCCGCCTCCTTTTCCGTATCATTGATAAGCTTATCTGACTATATTATAAATGGAGCGCAGCAAAAAAGCAACATTTTCTGCACACCTTTCACTCTCAGCCGCATACCTTGCACTAAGCTTTGCACAGAAGCCTGTAAAACAAAATGTATAGTCATTTTTGAAAAACGCCTATAACCGCCAGTGCAATTATAGCAAAATATTACTCTTTGTAGTAAAATATCTGTCGATTTTTGCTGTTGTTCACGATATGTTCATTTTTACCCCCTTGTCAAATTCAACATTACATGGTATACTTAAAGTGATATTTTCTGCCTGAGGCAAGCACTGTCTGAGGGCACAATGAGAAGGAGAATGTATTTATGCAGTACGGACATTTCGATCTTGAAAATAAAGAATATGTCATCACTAACCCCGCAACACCCGCACCCTGGGCAAACTATCTCGGCGATCCCGAGTACGGCGCTATGATATCAAATAACGCAGCAGGCTACAGCTTCGTTAAATCAGGTGCAAACGGAAGACTTTCACGTTTCCGCTTCAATTCCGATATGGCGCTCCCCGGACGTTACATTTATATAAGAGACAACGAAACTGCTGATTACTGGTCAGCTTCATGGCAGCCTGTTGGCAAGCCTCTTGACAAGTACAAGAGCGAATGCCGCCACGGTACTGCTTATACTGTTATTTCTGCTGAATATGCAGATATCAAGTCCGAAACTACATACTACGTTCCCTACGGCAAGACATATGAGGTTTGGAGAGCTAAGGTAACAAACAATTCCTCTA
This sequence comes from Ruminococcus flavefaciens, assembly GCA_004556875.1. Classification (GTDB taxonomy): domain Bacteria; phylum Bacillota; class Clostridia; order Oscillospirales; family Ruminococcaceae; genus Ruminococcus; species Ruminococcus flavefaciens_S. The sequence goes on along the minus strand of SFFP01000231.1, from coordinate 2,512 downwards.
AGGAGAGAAAGCTCTCTGTATTCGGCTTTATCGAATTCACAAACGAGCCTAACTATGAGCAGGATCAGGTAAACCTCCAGTACACACTTTTCATAACTCGTACAAGCTTTGAGGGCGGAAACCGCATAATCCAGCACATGAACGAGAACACAGGCTTCGACGAGAACGGTTATAACGGTCAGGAGCGTTTCTTCGGTATGGTAGGTCAGCCTGTTACAGGCTGCTGCGGCAACTTCAGCGACTTTATCGGACCTTACAGAACTTTCTCAAATCCTATTGCTGTTGAAAACGGCAAGTGCAGCGGCGTTATGAACTATAACTCCAATTCCTGCGGCGCTCTCCAGAGCGATATCACTCTTGCTCCCGGCGAGACTAAGGAATTCATCTTCGTACTCGGCGAGCGCAAAGACCCTGAGGCTGCTGCTATCCTCGATGAATACAAGGAAGCAGGCAAGGTAGATGCAGAAGTTAAACAGCTCAAGGATTACTGGCATGGTCAGCTCTCTAACTTCAAGGTAGAGACTCCTTCTGACGAATTCAACAACATGATAAATGTATGGAATGCTTATCAGTGCTTCATTACTTTCATATGGTCAAGAGCCGCTTCATTCATTTACTGCGGTCTGAGAAACGGCTACGGCTACCGCGATACAGTTCAGGATATACAGGGTATCATTCACCTTGACCCTGAAATGGCTGCTGAAAAGATACGCTTTATGCTCTCTGCTCAGGTAAGCAACGGCGGCGGTCTCCCACTTGTCAAGTTCGACCACAACGCAGGTCACGAGACCTGCCCTGACGAGAACGACGAGCACAGCGTTTACGCTAAGGAAACAGGTCACCCTTCTTATCGTGCTGACGATGCACTCTGGCTCTTCCCGACTATCGTGAAATACCTCGGCGAAAGCGGAAACAAGGGCTTCCTCGATGAAGTTATCACATACGCAGAAGAAGGCGGCGGAAAGGCTACTGTTTACGAACACCTCAAGAACGCTATCCGCTTCTCTATGGAACGTCTCGGCAGTCATAATATGCCTGCAGGTCTCCATGCTGACTGGAACGACTGTCTCCGTCTTGGCGCAAAGGGAGAGTCAACTTTCGTTGCATTCCAGCTCTACTACGCTATGAACGTTATGCGCGACATGGCTAAGGACAAGAACGATACAGATTACATCGCTTACCTCGACGGCGTTCAGAAGAAGCTGGGCGACGCACTTGAAAAGTGCTGGGACGAGGACAGATTTATCCGCGGTATCCGCGACAACGGTGTTATCGTTGGTGCTAAGAAAGACCCTGAGGCTAATATGTGGCTCAATCCTCAGAGCTGGAGCGTTATCTCCCGTTTTGCTTCTGACGAACAGGCTGAAAAGGCTATGAACAGCGTTCACGATATACTCAATACGCCTTACGGAGCTAAGCTCCTTGATCCGCCTTACAAGTATCACCACTTCAAGGGCGCTCTCATGCAGGTATTCAACCTTGATACAAAGGAAAACGGCGGTATCTTCTCACAGTCACAGGGCTGGCTCATACTTGCCGAAGCTCTCCTCGGTCACGGTGACCGCGCATTCGAGTACTTCCTCGAAAGCTCTCCTGCCGCTATGAACGACAAGGCTGAGATACGTGTTATGGAGCCATATGTACACGGTCAGTTCACCGAGTCAAAGGCTTCTCCATACGAGGGACGTTCACACGTTCACTGGCTCACAGGTACAGCTTCCACAGTAATGGTAGGCTGTGTTGAGGGTATCTGCGGTATGCGTCCTGACCTCGGCGGTCTTGCTATCGCTCCTTCTATCCCTGCAAAGTGGGACGGCTTCAAAATTGAGAAGAACTTCCGCGGCAAGAAGCTCAATATCACTATCGACAACTCCGCACACGTTCAGAGCGGTGTCAAGGAGCTTTACCTCAACGGTGAAAAGCTTGCAGGCAACTATGTTCCTGCCGACAAGCTTAATGACGTTAATGAGATAAAGGTAGTTCTCGGATAAATACTAATGCATAATTAAAGGCGAACCGAAAGGTTCGCCTTTTGTTTATATCCAGCTATAATTCAGCTTAAACAGCACATTCTGATTGTGCAGATATACAATTGTGACAAGTTTCCTTTGCGAAGTCTTGACAAGTACACTTGGCAGTGTTATAATGCAATCATACCAAGTAAACTTGTCAAAAAACGCCAATAAAACTTTGCATGATATGGGAGGTAACAATTATGAACAAGAAAGAAATACTCAAAAAAAGCCGAAAAGAAAACAAGAATAAGGATCTTCCCGAATTAGAAGCTATCAAGAAAATGGCTGTCTTTACACTCGTGACAGTTACAGTTTTGGCAGGCTTTATAACTATTGCCGAGCACCGCATTTACGGTGACTACAACATCGGGCTGGTGACGGTCGTTTTCAGTGTTCCTTTTATCATGGGACTGTATATGTGCTTTAAAAGCACCCAAAAAAATAAGCTCCCGATAATTGCAGGAACAGTATTTTTCGCGCTGTGGTTCGGCTTCGCG
>SFFP01000230.1 GCA_004556875.1 Ruminococcus flavefaciens | reverse complement strand
CTGTACAACGTTGTGGACAGAATTTATATCGGGCATATGAACGGTGGAAACGGTACAGCACTTACAGGTATCGGTCTAACATTCCCTGTCGTTACGTTCATAGTCGCTTTCGCAGCGCTTTTCGGCATGGGCGGAGTACCGCTGTTCTCCATAGCAAACGGCGCAGGCAAAACCGAAAAAGCAGAAAAGATACTGGGCAATTCCTGCTGTCTCGTACTTATAAGCGCAGCAGTGCTGACATTAACAGGATATATATTCTGCAAGCCTGTTCTTTACTTTCTCGGTGCAAGTGATGAGTCATACACCTACGCCGCAGAATACATGAGATTTTATCTTGCAGGTACGGTTTTCTCGATGCTGAACACAGGACTAAACGGCTACATAAGTGCACAGGGATTTCCTAAAACAGGCATGATGACCGTAGTCATCGGCGCTGTAATAAACATTGCTCTCGACCCTGTTTTTATATTCGTTTTTCACATGGGAGTTGCAGGCGCTGCTTTGGCTACGGTAATAAGTCAGGCTGTATCAGCCATTTGGATAATGTACTTTCTTACAGGCAGAAAAGCCGCTCTCAGGCTGAAAATACAGAATATACGGATAGTTCCCGAGCTGACAAAAAACATCATAAAACTCGGCACTTCAAACTTCGTTATGCAGGGAACTACCTGCTTCGTACAGGCCGCCTGCAATTCCACATTGCAGATATTCGGCGGTGATGTCTACGTCGGCATAATGACCGTACTAAATTCTATCCGCGACATATTTATGCTGCCGATACACGGACTTATCAGCGGCGCACAGCCTGTCATGGGATTTAATTACGGTGCAAAAAAATATGACCGAGTAAAATCTGCTATCCGCTTCAATACTATTGTCGGCGCAGCCTATACCCTTGCAGCATGGCTCATGGTATTCGTATTTCCGAAATTCTGGTTTCACATCTTTTCAAACGACAGTTCATTCCTTGAACATGGTGTGACCGCCATAAGGATATATTTCTTCGGCTTTGTATTCATGTCATTCCAGTTCGCAGGACAGTCTGTATTTCAGGCGCTCGGTGACGCAAAACACGCTATATTCTTCTCGCTTCTGCGAAAGGCTATCATTGTCATACCGCTTACGCTCCTGCTCCCGCGTATAGGCTTAGGAGTAAAGGGCGTATTCATCGCAGAACCTATTTCAAACACAGTCGGCGGACTCGCCTGCTTCATAACCATGAGGTCGACTATATACAAAAAGCTCTCACAGCAATAAGAAAAGCCATAGTATCCGCCGTGATACTATGGCTCATTTTATATCTTTACTCTTTTATAAGCTCTTTCGGGATAAGGTCATAGTCATACATTACCTCTGAGTGGTTGTCAAGTACGAGCTGACGGTCAACAGTCTCGCCTGTTGCCTTGTCGATGACCTTTTTGTATATTTTGGAAATGCGGTAATACTTCTCGCCTTCCTTGCGGAAGCAGTGCCCTTCCTCTTCAAGCTCAAAGCGCTGTGGGAACTCCTTTTGGCTGCGAAGCTCTCCGTAGAGATTATCCTCATCGCACCACAGCAGAAGCTGTATATCCTGGTCGGTATTGTTTCTGAAACGATAGTCTATATAGTTATAGCTGACAGACGTTCCCGAGCTGAAAGGCACTCTCTTTCCCTCATCGGGAGCAAGCGCATCTGAATGGCTGTGAAACTCCGTCACCTCAAGAGGACTGTGGAGTATGAGCCTGTGAAGTGTATTGCTGAGATTGCACAGACCGCCGCCAATACCGGGCTGAAGCTTATCTCCGATTATTACCCTTCCGTCCTTATAGCCCTTGCGCTTTGTGGTCTTTCCAACGGTTCTCCAGAACGAAAAGACCTCATTGGGATGTATTATAAGTCCGTTGAGCTGTTTGCAGGCAAGGCGGATATTCACAGCCTTGTTCTCCTGCAAACGGATATCTATGCCCTTTCCGCGCTTTATAAGGTGGGAGCTTTGCTCAGATACCACATTCGGGAGCTTTTTTCGGCTGTGCTCAACAGCAAATTTCTCCTTGCTTTTAAAGTCTTTAAGATGCCGTCTGCATATTTCCTTCTGCTCGGAAATAGCGTAACAGACGGGGTTTATGTCACAGAATAATTTGTCTTTGTTCCAGAACATTTCAATCCCTCTTCTGTAAGTATATGTCACCTATCTCGCCGCAGCGCCCTTTGCGCCGCCACGACCATAGAATGATTTTCTCGATATAGCGTCGTTTGCCTATCCACTTCTCCTCGGGGAGCTTTATAAATCTGACCAGTACGCCTGCAATGCCGCTGTTTTTAGCGCCTATGATATCCGTGAATATCTGGTCACCGATGACTACAGCCTCACTGCGCTTTATACCAAGCTCGCTTACTGCTTTCAGATAGCCTTTTATATTCGGCTTGTCAGCATCGCATATGAACGGTGTATCGATATTTCTGATAAAGCGCCTTACACGCTCTTCGTCATTATTTGTGAGCAGTATAGTTTTCAAGCCTGTACTGTGGATACGTCTGAAAAGCTCGTCCACTTCATCGGTAGAGTCGTCACCATGATGTACAAGCGTATTGTCGATGTCGAAAATGATGCCGCGATAGCCCATTTCATACAGCTTCTCATAATCGATAGCAAAAACGCTGTCAGCATACCCGTTAGGATAATATTTTTCCAGTATCTTCATCTTTTCATGTACTCACATACCGTATTTATCTGCTGACAGAAGTCATCACCAAAGCGCTTGTCAAAAAACGCACTGCCTATCGTGAACGCCCACGGTGATGCTGCTTTAACTTCTTCAAGCCTCTCAAAGCTGTCAACACTGCCTGCTATGCACACAGGTGCACCGACTTCGTAAACAAAGCGTCTGCTGAGCATTACAGCATCGCCTGTGTACCTGTAACCAAGCAGGTCAAAGCCGTCAACGCACTTTTCAAGGCACTTCTCAGCCTCGGAAATAATTCTGTCGATACTTCCGTCAAGTACAGACGGACGCTCTGTTATCTCGCCTACATAGGGCATATACTTTATGCCGTTTTTTCTGCATATCTCATGTACAGACTCATAATACATCGTACCCATGAGAATATCACAGCCGCATTCCACAGCCGCTTCTGCACCTGATATGCCCTCTGCCTCAGTATAGGCAACTACCTCAAGAACAGTCTTTTTTCCGCATTCCTTCATGTATGAAAAAAGAGATTTCATCTCATCAAGCGGCAGCGGTTCTTCCTTAAAGCCGAAGTATTCAGCCTGCGAGTTTTTACATTCCTCAAAAATATCACGCGCATTGCTGACAGTTCTGTCATCATATGTCAGCATAACAATAAGGACAGGATATTTACATTCCATTTTTATTCCCCAATTTCTGTATATATGTATATCGTTACTATTTTATCATATACGATGTAATATGTCAAATATAAAATAATAATATCATGACTGTCCATTTATTGCTGTTTACAGCATAAAATATTGCTTTATCCTCTTTTTTATGCTAAAATTATTTTATTGAA
>SFFP01000229.1 GCA_004556875.1 Ruminococcus flavefaciens | reverse complement strand
CTATTACGGCTATATGTCTGACCCATACGTTATTTTCATTCAGATACTTGATACCACGGAAGAAAGCGGCGAAAAGGTCACATCAAAGGTAAGAGTCGTTCAGATGGATACCAACGAGCCCAACCCCCTGAAAGCTTTTGTTAAGAATACTGAGAGAGAGTGCGGACTTTATGAAGCACTTGACATTGCTAATGTATGGCTTGAAAAGGCACTTAAAAACTGATATGATAAAGAGCCTCCGATTTCGGAGGCTCTTACTATAATAAAAACTCCCGAAGCATCTGCCTCGGGAGTTTTGGTTTATTCTACGGAAATAATGTAGTAGTAAACAGGCTGACCGCCGTTTACGAGCATTACCTCTATCTTATCGCTGAGCTTTGACTGAATGAATTTCTGTAATTCCTCAGCATTTTCCTCAGGCACATCTGCGCCGTGGATAAGGGTAACATAGCTCACATCACCCTTTGAAAGCTTCTTGACGAGCTTATAAGTTGCCTTGTTGATGTCGCGCTCAGTGAATGAGAGCTTGCCGTTGTCAAGTGCGAGTATCTCGCCTTCTTTTATCTGATGCCCCTCAAATTCAGAGTCTCTTGCGGCAAAGGTGATAAGACCTGTTGAGACTTTTTCAAAAGCCTTTGTCATATCTATGCGGTTCTCATTGAGACTGCGGCTGTCATCAAATGCAAGCATTGCGGCGATACCCTGAGGGATAGTCCTTGTCTGGAGCACACAGACCTTTCTGTCTGTAAGCTTTACAGCCTGTTCAGCCGCCATGATTATATTCTTATTATTCGGAAGAACGAATACTGTGTTTGCAGGAGTTTTGAGTATTGCGCGAAGGATATCGTCAGTAGAGGGGTTCATAGTCTGACCGCCCTTTACAACAACATCTGCGCCGAGGTCTGTGAACATAGCTTCAAGACCGTGACCTGCGGCAACAGCAACAAAGCCGAATTCCTTTTCGGGCTCGGCAGGGGTAAGACCTTCCTGAGCTGCCTGAGCATCCTTGACCTTGTTTTCGTGCTGGATACGCATATTCTCTATCTTAGGACGAGGGTCATTGATAAAGTGACCGAATTCAAGTCCTTTCTGGAGAGCATTTCCGGGATTATCTGTATGAACGTGTACCTTGATTATCTTCTCATCGTCAACAACCACTACACAGTCACCGATAGTTTCAAGATATGCACGGAGCTTTGAAACATCAGGGCAGTTATCGTCCTTTTCAAGCATGAACTCAGTGCAGTATGTGAAGGTTATATCATCATCGTATTCGCTTACGGCAGTTCTGAAAGAGTCATGTGAGCCTTCCTGAACAGCGGGAGCTTCGGCAGGTTCAGCGATACTGCCGCCTGCGAAAACGTCTGTCATTGCGCGGAATATGATGCACAGACCCTTGCCGCCTGCGTCTACAACGCCTGCTTTTTTTAGCTGTGGGAGCATTTCGGTAGTCTTTTCGAGGACGGCTTCTGCCTCCTTGCAGACCTCCTGCCAGAAAGTTACCTCGTCGTTTGTCTCAATAGCTATTTCCTTAGCCTTTGCAGCGGCAGCCTTTACGACAGTGAGGATAGTGCCCTCAACAGGCTTCATAACAGCCTTGTATGCAGCTTCAACACCGTACTGCAAAGCGTCTGCGAAATTCTCACAGCCTGCCTCGGTGCAGCCTGCGAGGCCTTTTGAAAAGCCTCTGAAAATAAGTGAAAGTATAACGCCTGAGTTTCCTCTTGCGCCTCTCAGAAATGCTGAAGCTGCTGTGGAAGCCACTTCGGATATGGGAGCTTTTGCGTCAAGCCTTTTCAATTCCGCAACGGAATTGCCGATGGTCATTGACATATTAGTTCCTGTATCGCCGTCGGGAACGGGGTATACGTTCAGCTCGTCGACCTCACGCTTTCTGTTGTTGATTGTAATGGCAGCGGAGATAACAGCGTCTCTGAGTAAAGAACCGTGTATCACAGTAAAGTCCTCCAATTCTATAAGCAGGTAAGACCTGCACGCTTATGCGTTCATATCATCAACGTATACGTTGACCTTGTGTACATCTATGCCTGCAGCTTCTTCAACAGCGAAGCTGACTTTATGAGTGATGCTCTTTACGGCTGCGCTGATATTAGTACCGTAAGTCACTTTGATATGAAGGTCGATAATAAGTCCGCCGTCCTTGTCAGTGCGGAGCAATACGCCCTTGTTTTTTCTGAAAGCCTTGCCTGCTGTAAGAGCAGAAACAGCGGAACGGAATGTAGTTACGCTGCAAACGTCAGCTACACCGAAGCAGTTTGTAACTGCGTGTTTTACGATCTCAGTGAGATAATTTTCAGAAATAGTGATCTTGCCGATATGATTTTCAAAGCCTACCACGATCATCACTCCTTTTGTTAAAATGAGTATGCGGTACAATAAGTTTGACCGCTATCCCATTAATTATATCACAGTTTTTTTTGATTTACAATACCTATTAATAAATAATATCGTGAAAAAAATGTTTATTCGTCAATAAAATTCCGATAAGATTATTGATTATCGTGTTTTTTTGTGGTATTATAATATAGATGTATTTCGGCATCTGCGGCGTTTTTTCACAACTGAGAGCGTCAACTGATCGGAAAGGGCGGTATAATTATGGGATTTCATTTCAAAAAAAGCTTTAAGATATTCAGTTTCTTAAAATTCAATAAGAATAAAAAGGGCGGCAGTATCTCTATTGACGGTCCTAAGATCGCAGGCAAGAAAGTAAAGGTCACTGTAAATAACAAGAAAAAGGCTACCGTAAGCCTTCAGGGAACAGGTATCTCTTATGATACAGATCTCGGCGGAAAAAAGAAAACAAGCAAAAAATGACAGGAGAAATATGAAAAGACTACTCTTTATCGGCGATGTCGTGGGAAAAGCAGGCTGTGAATTCCTTGCTGAAAAGCTCAGCGGCATCAAGCATGACAATAATATTGACATAACTATCGTAAACGGCGAAAATTCAGCACAGGGCAACGGTATAACCCATGCGTCTGCGGATATGCTGATCAGGGCAGGTGCGGATATCATCACTACAGGAAATCACGCGTTCCGCCGAAAGGAAGCAATGGATATATTTGAAGAGGAATATATGGTGCGTCCTGCAAATTATCCCGAGGGCGGCTGTGTTGGAAGCGGATACCGTATCCTTGATATGGGGGCGTATTCAGTGGCAGTCATCAATCTTATGGGTACTGCTTTGATGGAGCCTCTTGACAATCCTTTCACAAAAATTGACGAAATACTTGAGGATATCGACACACCTAATATTTTTGTTGACTTCCATGCAGAGGCTACTTCCGAGAAAAAAGCTATGGGTCATTATCTTACCTCAAGAGTCAGCGGAGTATTTGGCACTCACACCCATGTTCAGACAGCAGATGAGTGTATTCTTGGCGGTCATACGGCATATATCACAGATGTTGGCATGGTCGGTCCTGAACACTCATGCCTCGGCCTTGAGGTAGAACCTGTGATAAATATGTTCAGGTTTCGTATGCCTGTCCGCTTT
>SFFP01000228.1 GCA_004556875.1 Ruminococcus flavefaciens | reverse complement strand
TGAATACATTATCATTGATACAGGCGCAGGTATAAATTCTCATGTATTTGATATCGTAGAACAGGCAAACCTTATACTTGTCATTTCTACACCTGATCCTGTTTGTATCAGAGACGCAAGCCTGATGTCAGATGAATTCTACAACAGAGGAAACAAGAGTCAGAGACTTATCATCAATAAAATAAGCAAAAAGATCATCGGAAGTGAGCTTATCACAAATCTCGATGAGATCATAGACAAAGTCGGTGTTCAGCTTATTGGTGTTATCCCTGATGATTTCAAGATGACAGTTGCTACAGGTAAGGGCAATCCTATCCCCACAGACAGCGAAGCACTTAAAGCCTTCGACGCAATTTCAAAAAGACTCGGCGGAGAGTTTGTTCCGCTTACAGTAAAGACTGTATAATATTGAAAAAATTAATCCGCTTTGCGGGGAAAGGACAGATATATGAAGATCGCAATTATCGCACATGACGCTAAGAAAGAATTGATGGTTCAGTTCTGCAGCGCATACTGCGGCATTTTATCAAAACATACTCTTATTGCTACAAATACAACTGGAAAGCAGGTAAGTGAAGCCACAGGACTTCCTATAAAAAGATACCTTAGCGGACAGGGAGGCGCTGAACAGATCCTCGCACTTCTTTCATGCAATGAAGTCGATGTTCTTCTGTTTTTCAGAGACCCTATCAATCCTAAGGCAGCAGATGTTCACGGTATGAATCTTCTCAGACTCTGTGATGTTCATAACGTGCCTGTTGCAACAAATATCGCTACTGCAGAAGCGCTTATCCTCGCACTCGAAAGAGGCGATCTTGATTGGCGTGAGGTCGGTAATCCGAGCATCTAAATGTTCAATTGTCCCTTTTCAGGGACAATTTTCATGTAAAAACAAACAGGAAAGGCTTGAAATTTATGGCTATGAATATAAAACGTCCAAACGGCACGGAAGATGTACTCCCTAAGGACGTTCACAAATGGCATACTGTAGAAAAAATCGCAAAGGATATTGCTGAAAGCTTTGGTTTTTCAGAAATTCGTATCCCGACTTTTGAGAATACAGACCTTTTCCTTCGCTCTGTAGGTGAAACTACTGATGTGGTACAGAAGGAAATGTACACTGTAAAAGCTAAAGAAACTGAGTTTACACTCCGTCCTGAGGGAACAGCCGGTACTATACGTGCTATGCTGCAGAACGGACTTCTTAATGAAGCGCTCCCTCAGAAGGTATACTATATTCTTTCATGTTTCAGACATGAACGCCCTCAAGCAGGCAGACTAAGAGAATTCCATCAATTTGGTCTTGAAATGGCAGGCAGTGCTGAACCAACAGCTGATGCCGAGGTAATTTCTCTTGCCAAAACGCTTCTCACTCGTCTTGGTCTGAAAAAAATAGAGCTGTATATCAATTCCATCGGCTGTCCTGCTTGCCGCGCAAAATATCACGAAGCGCTCAGAGCTTACTTTGAACCGCATAAAGACGAGCTTTGCGATACCTGCAAAGAAAGACTTGTAAAAAATCCTATGAGACTTCTTGATTGTAAAAGTCCTATTTGTCAGGAGATCGGTAAGAACGCACCTGTTATCACGGATTATCTCTGTGAAGAATGCGACGACCATTTCAAGAGACTTCAGAAATATCTTACTAATTTAGGTATTGAATATAAGGTGAATCCTAAGATCGTACGAGGTCTTGACTATTACACAAAAACTGTATTCGAGTTCGTAACAACTGAGATCGGTGCGCAGGGAACAGTCTGCGGCGGCGGACGATACGACGGACTTATCGAACAGCTTGGCGGTCAGCACGTTCCTGCACTCGGCTTTGGTATGGGTATTGAAAGACTTCTCCTCGTTATGGAAAAGCAGGGTTGTGATTACCTGCCGCCTAAGAAGTGTGATATTTATTTTGCAACAATGGGTGAAGCCGCACTTGAAAAAGCTATGGAGCTTGTAAAAGGTCTTAGAGAATTCGGTTATTGTGCCGAGTATGATCTTGTCGGCAGAGGCATAAAAGCACAGATGAAGTACGCAAACAAGATAGGCGCAGCTTATACAGTTGTTCTTGGTGATAATGAACTTTCAGAAGGCAAGGCAAGACTCAAGGAAATGGAGTCAGGCAACGAAACCGAGATACTTCTTAATGATAAATTTACAACCAATTTTGAGAATGAATACTTTAATAAGGTTCTCGACGGCATTGATGACGAAAACGGATCAATGTTCGCATTCACAGGGGAGGATAAATAAAAATGGCAGATAGCATGAAAGGCTTAAAGCGTACACATTACTGCGGTGAGGTTACAGAAGCAGGCAAAGAGGTCGTTGTCGGCGGCTTTGTTGACAGAATAAGAGATAAAGGCGGCGTTATCTTCATTGTTTTAAGAGACAGAACAGGTGTTGTTCAGCTTCTCTTCAATGATGAGACAGACCGCGAGATATTTGAAAAAGCTGCTTCATGCAAGAGCGAATATGTTCTTATGGCAAAAGGAGAAGTTCGTGAGCGTGAGAGCAAGAACGACAAGCTCAAGACAGGTAACGTTGAAATATTCGTCAATGATCTGAGAGTTCTTGCAAAGGCTCAGACACCGCCTTTTGAGATCACTAATGAAACTAAGGTAAATGATGAGCTTCGCCTTAAATACCGTTATCTTGACCTCAGACGCGCACCTTTACAGCAGAATATCATTATGCGTCATGAGATCGCTAAGGTTACCCGTGAATATTTCTATGAAAACGGTTTCCTTGAAATTGAGACCCCTATGATGATGAAATCAACTCCCGAGGGCGCAAGAGACTACCTTATCCCGTCAAGAGTCCATCAGGGTAAATTCTATGCTCTTCCACAGTCTCCTCAGATCTATAAGCAGCTTCTTATGATCTCAGGTTTTGATCGTTATATACAGCTTGCGCGCTGCTTCCGTGATGAGGATCTCCGTGCTGACCGTCAGCCTGAGTTCACACAGATAGACCTTGAGATGTCTTTTGTTGATGCAGAAGACATTCAGGAGTGCGTTGAAGGCTTCATCAAGCGTGTATTCAAGGAGGTAATAGGTGTTGATGTTCCGACTCCGCTTCCAAGACTTACATTTGCAGACGCTATGAACCGCTATGGTTCTGATAAGCCTGATACACGTTTTGGTTTTGAGATACAGGATATTACCGATACTGTCAAGGATATTGATTTCGTTGTATTCAAAAACGCAATAGAAGAAGGCGGTTCTGTACGTACAATAAACGTAAAGAATGGTGCAGGCGTTTATACCCGTAAGGAGATCGACAAGCTTGTTGACCATGCAAAGGGCATAGGTGCAAAGGGTCTCGCTTACATACGCTGGGCAGATGAGCCTAACTGCTCATTCAAGAAATTCCTTGCTGACGGCGATCTCGAAAAGATTTGTTCCGCAGTTGATGCACATGAAGGAGACCTTGTACTTATCCTTCAGCTCCTTGAACAGGTTGACGATGTTCATTTTCATGGAAGCATCGATAGCCGCAACCGGTTCGTCGGCAATGATCAGCTT
>SFFP01000227.1 GCA_004556875.1 Ruminococcus flavefaciens | reverse complement strand
GATAATATGCTTATTTGGGCAAGACGTTTCTTCGATTTTGTTGAGGTCATTTCTCCGAGGTCGCTCAGGCAGAGATTGAAGGACGATTTAGCCAGGGCATATGAAAAATACAGTAAAGATATTTAAGGCACTGCCATGCAAAGTAATTTTGCTTTTGTACTGCGGTGCCTTTTGTTTTATAGAATAATCAAAATAGTCAAAACTCAGATAATTGCCTGTAAATAGATGGATAGCGACTGTAAAGCAAAAGGACAAATTTGTCACTATAGGTGTGATATAATATAAACACAAAAGAAAAAGAGTACGCCTATCGTTCCAACAGGAGGTAGCATATGGAGTATATCGAAAGAGCACAGTGGATAGAAGTTTGTCAGATGTTCTTTGATGCGTATGTCAAGTTTCAGATCGACGGAACAGAAGCACATTGGTACGAGTGCAACTACAGGAGCATCGAGATTGCTTTTATTGACTGCGGTTTCTTTGTGAAAGTACAGCTGTATTGTCCGGAGGTGCTCAGAAGTCTGAACGGTTATTATGGTAGGTCAGCAAAAAACACTGAGGAAATAATAAGAATGCTGTATTGGCTTGCGTGGGAGGCAGAGAAAAGGAATTCTTACATTATTAAAACAATAAATCCCGAAGAAGAGTATCAGCAACTCAGGAAAATACTGGTGGAAAACTACCGCTCGTGTTACGATGCTTGCTGGGAGGACGATTACTGGAAAGAAACAGGCGAGGAAAGAGTGATCATCAAGCTTCACAGCAGAGAGATAGAAGTTCACTTTTCTCCCAATATTATGTGGGATGCCAACGGATACATAGACGCTGTTCTTTTCTGTTGCGAGACCGACAGACGTTGCTCGACTGTTGTGCATCAGGAAGAAGAGGAGCCGAAAGAGATCATCAGACTCCTTCAGGATATGGCTTCTGAACCGGAGATCTTAGAGTTCAGCACCGCCGATTCCGAATGGGAGCACGAGCTGATAAGAGATTATCTGGTCAGCAGCCGTACAAATGACGGTCTGCTGATCGAGCGTTTTCCGTTTGGCTGGTTTCACAGTTTGAACGGAGTAGTTATCAAAGAGCGAATTCTTGTACTTCACAACAGACAGATCAGATTAAAATTCGAGCCTCAGGAAGACACTTTACAGATCATTGTTGATTGCATGGAAACGGGAAAACAATTTACGATGGAACTTCCTAAACGCTGTCGGGAAGTCGAAGAGATTGGCGAAGAACTTGTCTGGAGGATACAAGAACTGGCATGGGAAGCTGCATAAGTAACCATAGATAAGGAGGAATAACTATGGCTTGGGATAATCCGAGTGGATTCCTTTCTCCTAACGAGAGAGACAGGCTCAAAAGAGAGGCGGAGATATTCGCAGAGGCTCAGCGGAAAATGCTGAGGGAAGAGGAACAGCGTGCCGCAAAGCAGCGTGAAGCGGAAGAACGACGCAGAGCTGCTGAGCGTGATAGAGAGGAAAGGACACGCAGAGCGGAAGAACGTAGAGCAAGGTACAGTCAGCCAAGTGTCCAAAACCGTGGAATAGAGATACTGGAAGAACGGTTAAAGGCAACAGAAGAAAAGATAAGAGCCTCTGAGCGCACTCCTGAGGGGATAGTTTATAGGGCTGAAAAAGTCAGATCATCTTATGTTGGCTCACGTGATTATCTCAAGGCAAGATACGGTATCGATGCGTATAAGCATAACCAATACAGGCTCACACGCGGTGGCGGATACAATATCCATAAAATAGAAGAGCTCATTGCAGAAGATTATTCTCCGGACGATCCAAACTGGAAAAGATACGAATGTGCGGAGGTCGAGACGTTATTGAGCCTGGAGGAGAAACAAAGGGCAGAGTACGAGCCGAAATGCAGAACGCTGATAGATTTCATATCGAAGATCAAGGCTGAGCAAAAGTCTGCAAAAGATGCTGATAGGGAATTGATGGACAGAGCCGAAAAAGTTCGCTCTTCTGAGATCGGTTCGGCTGAGTACCTCATAGCCCGATACGGCGAGCACGCTTATCAGACGATGCTCGATATGGTGATCAAGCAATTAGGGATCACCAAAGATAATGCAAATGCTTATCTGTCAGGAAGCTACTCAGAGGACATATGGAGATCATGGGAAGATAAAGAACTCGAACAGCTTTTAGGTAACCGCTGATAGGAGGAATTGGTATGGCAGGGGCAGGTTTTTTTGATTCTATCAAGGATTCATGGCAGCATTATAAGGAAGAAGAGAAAAAAAGAGATGAGGCATGGCAAAGAAAGTGCATAGAAACACAGGAAAAAGATCGGGCTGCACGACAAAAAGCTGCTGAAGAAGCTGCTAAGAAGGCAAAAGACGAAGAGAATTGTAAACTGATGCGGCAGCAGATAATGCAGCTCAAAGTGAGGCGTGCCGAAAGAGCCGAGTCGTGCGAGATTGGTTCAGATGGATATCTCAGGGCAAGATACGGCGACTATGCGTATTCTTCGATGCTCAAGGTCGCTGCCAAAGAATTGGGATGCTCCGAGAAAGAAGCAGCCGAATTCCTGACTGAGAATTATTCAGAAGCACTCTGGAAACCATGGGAGGACGAGGACGTAGAGCTCTTTTTAGGGAACCGTTAAAGAAACATACGGCGGTTAACAGGTTGATATGCTCAGAGGAGGGATAAGAAACTAAACTGCTCAAATGGAGAATTATAGTCACGTTCAGTTTGCTATAATATAATCACAAGGTAAAAATAAGAAGTCAATTTCTAAGGAGGAAAATATATGCGAGTAACATCATCACAGGCAGCAAAGCTGCTGCGTCAGCTCAACGACGAACTGAGAGCATTACAGCTCAAGGAGTCAAATTCCAGCAGCTTTGTAGCCGCAATTCAGGAGGATGTCGAATCTGTACGCCCTGAGTACAATTTCAAGGAAATGCGTGATGCTCAGGCAGAGGTTGAGTGTAAGATCCGCAAAGTAAAACACGCAATAAACGTGTTCAACACAACAACAATTATCCCGGATTTTAATATTACGATTGACGAGATGCTTGTATATCTTCCTCAGCTTAATGCGGAATGTGCAACCCTCTCTAAAATGAGAGACGCAATGCCGAAAGTGCGTGTCAGCTCCGGTTATTCCAGCGGTGGCAATATTATCGACTATAAGTACGCAAATTACGACATCGAAGAAGTTGGCAGGTATTATACAGATATTGCCGAAACATTGGCAAAAGCTCAAACAGCACTTGATCTGGTCAACAGCACTGTCGAATTTGAGATAGATATCTGATGTTCTTTCCGTTTACAGTTCTCACACCTCCTTTTGAATATGACGTTGTTCATGTTCAAGGTTATTGTTGTCCGTTATTATCTTTCTTTATTGGTTTAGGTCAGGGTTCAATGTTTCTGACTTACAATGAAAAAAATAATTCGGCTGTGAGAACTGTAATAAAAACTTTATTGTCGGCGGAAGTTCGGTTTCAGGCTGGCAACTTATATGTACATAATATAATTCAAATATATTTTTTCAGGAGGTATTAATTATGGATATTC
>SFFP01000226.1 GCA_004556875.1 Ruminococcus flavefaciens | reverse complement strand
ACATCTATATCATAGCGCACATCGGCTTAAATTGCAAGTCCATCACACGGAATTTTCCATGTAATTATGAATTTTAGCGATATGCACCATTATTCATTTTTGTCCTGTTCTGAATTACTGCGCTCTGCACTACTCAGAATATCGTACATCCTGTTGAGCTTCTGACGGCGAATTGTCTCAGGCACATTACCGGGAGAACTGTAAGTTACCCGTATGCCCGAAGCCGTGTGCAGCTCAACTACCTTCTCTCTATCTACGGTAGATGTAATGTTGTTCGTTCTACACTATCCTTTCCGACAGCTCGTTCCATTTTCACAATTCCTGCTGTCTACGTCCTGAAATATCTGTCCCGATGAATACGGGGAAATTACCTTATGACCAGTAAGGCATTGTTCAATTACTGCTTTTGGTTTCGTTGCTATAGAAAGACATCTGCCCCTCAAGCTCCTCACTTTCAGCGTAAGGGTTACCATGAGTGTTTCCGTGTTTTTTGGAAACAGTATTGCCGTCCATGCTATCGGAAGTTTTCACTCCGCAGAGTTCAAGCAGTTCTGCATCGGACATACCGCTTGCCCTCAGTTTCTGCAAAAGCAGATGCTCCGAGCTGATGATCTCATCAAGCTCCCTGGGCTTGCAGTTGTATTCCTCCGCCATCGCAAGACGGGTAGCTTCTTTCAGCTTCTCCTCCAGCGATTTCTTTTTTGCAGTATCACTTGCGATACGCTTTTCCAAACCCTTGATCTTTTCAATGAGCTGATCTCTCTTTTCTGTATAAAAGCCCATTCAAAAATCACAACCTTTCTGTTTTTGTTCTAAGCAGTTTTTGAAATTCTTACTGCTATGATCTCATTATAGCGCACACTTCTATGAAAAAACAATCCGCATTGCGCACAATCTTTCGTTCACAGTTCGTTAATAAAACACCGGGGAATTTTGAATTTTTGAAAATCGAAATTACGCTATTTCGCAGAAAAATGAATGTAGTCATTTTGACGGAGACTGAAAAACGCCTGTCTTGACTATTTTGGATTTTTCCAGTATGATGTTTTCAGGGATCGGCGGAGAGCCTATTGAGCAAAAAGCGATACAGAAAAATATAGTCGCTGATGCTCCAATTCCTCACATGGAAGTGAGGAAAACAGCAGAGCCGACAGGCTCATATGAAAATTAGCCCCGCAGGGGCTATGTCAAATCGCAAGCTCGGCATAGTTGCACTACAAATCACAGATTTGAGTCCACCAATGCACCGCTTGTTAGAGGGCTGCCGCCCCTAAGACCCCGAAATAAAAAAAGAGAAAGGAAACACAGATTTTGAAAGGTGAAACAAAGAGAAAACACAGTATTCAGGTCAGGCTCAGTGACGAGGAATACGAAGCGTTCAACCGCAAATTCCGCAATAGCGGAATGAAGTCGAGGAGCGACTTTTTCAGGAAGATGATCTTTCAGGGATACATCGTTCAGTTTAACGAGAAAGAGCTGAAAGACCTTCTGAAACTTGCAAGAAACATTTCCAATAATATCAATCAGATCGCTGTCCGTGCAAACAGCGGCGGCGGTGTTTACGCCGATGATATTGCCGAGATCAGGAAAGGGGTGGATCAGCTCTGGCAACCACTAAGATTTTTTCAATCTCAGCTGATGAGCTTGCAGCACTGAAATACATCGCCAATCCCGACAAGACGGATAACGGCAGGCTGATTGTCACACAAGGTTGCAGCTCGATTCCCGAACAGGCTCACCGTGACTATGAAGAAATACGGGCAAACGGAACAGGCAGAAGTTCCGTTCTCGCCCAGCACTTCATTGTCAGTTTCAAGCCCGGTGAAATAACTCCCGAACGAGCTTTGCAGTACGGTCAGGAGATATGTGAGCAGTTTCTCAAAGGCGAGTATCAATATTTTATGGCTTGCCATATTGATAAAGGTCATGTACATCTGCATTGCGTTTTCAATAATACCAACTGCATTGACGGCAGGACTTTTGAAACCCATGAAAACCGCAGAACGACGAAAGAAGATCGTTCGTTCAAGAAACTCATGAACATCACGGACAGCGTATGCAAGAAGTATCATCTTTTCGTAATCAAAAACCCCGAACGGACGAAAGGCAAGAGCCATTGGGAATGGGATATGAACCGTCAGGGACTTTCATGGAAAGCAAAACTGAAATATGCGATAGATCAGGTTGTCAAGGTTAGCGAGGACTTCAATGACTTCCTTACAAAATGTGCCGAATACGGAATACTTGTAGAGTACAATCCCGACCATAAGATCGACCTGAAATTCATGCTTGCCGAGCAGAAAGAAAATAACCCCCGTGCAAAATTCACGAGGGCAAAAACGCTGGGCTGGTATTATGAGACTGAGCAGATAACAGGACGCATAGCGCAGTATCATGGCACTATGATTTATGCGCCGAAAACAAAAATCAAAATTATCACTCCGAAGGTCGAAGAAAACAAGTTTGTCCGTGACGCTATCGACAGGGGCAATATAAAAGCTACGAGTAAAGCAATAAACATTTTAACTCAATATGGTGTCGAACAGGATCAGGTTTATGGAGCTGCGATGGCTGCATACGCTCATAGAACGCATCTTGTCTCAGAACTGAATAATCTGAATACGCAGATCGAAGATTTGCAAGTCAAGCTCAATGTTCTGCAAAAATATCGCAAACTGAAAGTATATGCCGAGGAGCTGAAAAAACTCAAAGGCAGTGCAGCGAAGAAGTACCGTAAGAACAACACTGACGAGCTTGCTGAATATGGGGAAATCCGAAAACAGGTCTTGGAGCTTTACCCGTCAGGAACGATACGAAAGTTGAAAATCTTGAAAAGCAAATTACAGCTATGCGGGAAAAGCTGTCACAGACAGATGCAGAGTACCGTCAGGCAGACAAGAAAGCCCGTGAGCTTGCCGACGCACAGCGGACGATCGAGGAATATCTCCGTCAGGAGCAGAGCCGAGATCAGCAACAGAAGCGTAAGCGGAATGATCTTGAATGATGATAGGCTCTCAGACGAACGGAAAAGCCACTCAGAGCCGTTTATGATGATTATGGGGGAAACTTGTTTGCTTGATAAGCAAAGCCCTCAGAAATCTGAGGGCTTTGTGTGTGATTTAGGCGTTGTTTCTTTTAATGCAAATATCAAGGTATTCTTCCATTGTTTTACAGATAAGAACAGGCTTGTTGCCACTCTGATAGGAATATACAGCACCTTTTGAATTTACGAGGATCAGTATTCCATCAATAGTTTGGTTCTCTAATACGAAATATCCTTGCGGAAAATCTTTGCTAAGTTTACGTTCATTTTTTGTTGCTTCAACAACATTGAGATAACCCTCAACATTTAAGCCTGTCCATTCAGTTCCGTAAAAACTAATCACGCCAAATTCCATGACATAATCAATAAACTCATCGGGGAACTCTAAATCAAGCTCTTTCTGAGCTGTTTTAATTTGATTAGTCTTACATCCAGACAGGTGGCATAAATCTGGAATAGTTTTAATCTTTTCAACTATATTCAATGTTATGCGCCTCCTTCTTTAACTCTTGCTTGCCAATGTTGACTTCTTTCGTTTGCAAAGGCAGTACGATCAATCTC